>JBDKGF010000153.1:0-10623 GCA_039798305.1 Cyanobacteriota bacterium | reverse complement strand
GCCGAGCATGTGCTCGGTGTCCACCCGGTTCTTTTCGCAGCCCAGGTGGGCGAAGGCCACGGTGGGTTTGCTGGATGCGGCCGCCGTGGATGCCGCGGTGCTTTGGCTCATCGGATTGGGGATAGGGGGGCCGCGCGCTGGCCAATCCCCAACCCTACCGATCGGCTCTGCCCGCAGCGGTTTGTGCCTGCCACAATCAGCCCAGCTGTGAGATCTCCTGAGTGACCTCCTCTCGCCTCAGCGAGCGCCTCGCCGGCCAGCGGCGCCGCGGCGACTCCGGCAGCAAATGGATCCGGGTGGCGATGGCCGTGCTGGCCACCATCGGTGTGATCGATACCGGTTCGATCACCCTCAAGGCGTGGGGATTGCTGGTCTCGCTCAGCTGCAACAGCCAGGGTTTGTTCGGCTGCAACGGTTGTGAGAAGGTGCTCTCCAGCGACTGGGGCAGCCTGCTGGGCCAGCCCCTGTCGTTGTTCGGCTTCCTGGCCTACGCCGCCATGTTGCTGATGGCGGTGGTGCCGCTGGTGCTGCAAGGCGAGGCCCGTCAGAAGCTGGCGCAGCCCAGCTGGTGGGGCATGGTCCTGCTCGGCACCGGCATGACGGTCTTCAGCGCTGTGCTGATCGGGGTGATGGTCTTCGCCATCGGCGATTGCTGCCCGTTCTGCATCCTCTCGGCGGCTCTCAGCACCGGCCTGCTGGTGCTCAGCGTGGTCGGGGGTGACTGGGAGGATCGCGGCCAGTTGTTGTTCCGTGGCTTGATCACGGCTCTGGTGGTGGCGGTGATCGGTCTGGGTTGGGCGGCATCCGTGGGCCAGCCCGCCGCGGAAACCGGCCGGGGTGTACCGCCGCCGGTGCGTGCGGAGAGCACCACCGCCACGATTGCCCTGGCTGAACAGCTCACCGCCAAGGGTGCACGCCTCTACACCGCCTACTGGTGCCCCCACTGCCATGACCAGAAGGAACTGTTTGGCAGGGAAGCGGCCGAGAAGCTCACCGTGATCGAGTGCGCCCCCGATGGCCGCAACAGCCAGAAGGAACTTTGCGAGGCCAAGAAGATCGAGGGCTACCCCACCTGGGAGATCAATGGAACACTCGATTCCGGTGTGAAGCCCCTGCTCAAGCTGGCTGAGCTGATCGGCTACAAGGGCCCCGCTCTCAACTGAGTTCGGCCACCGCCTCGGTACTGATCGGCTGGTGGCGGCGCTGCACCGTGTGGCGCTGCCAGAACGGCTGAGCTGCCGGGGCATCCACCCGGAAATGACCACCTCGGCTCTCCTGCCGGAACAGGGCCGCTTCCAGCAGGAGTTGGGTCACCACCAGCCGTTGCCGCAGGTCGTGGGCTCGGCTGATCCAGGCGCTTTCCGTTGTGTCCAGGTGCGTGAACTGCGTCTGGGAAATCGTCTCAATGGCCTGCAGCCAGCGGTCCTGCTGAATCGGTTCCTGGAGGCGCTGCAGCCGCTGCAAGCCTTGCCGTAACTGACTGCCTTGGCGCTCCACCCCCGCCACCTGCCAGCAGAGGCTGCGCAATTCCTGCAGGGTGCGCTCCAGCTGGCGGAACTGCTCGCCGGTGGGAACCGGCAAGTCCGCAAGCGCTCTGTGGATGGCGTTGAGCGGCGGGGCCGCCGGTGGTTGCTCGATCTGCCTCAGCTGGCGTGCGAACACCAGGCATTCCATCAGCGAATTGCTGGCCAGGCGATTCGCTCCATGCACGCCGGTGCTGGCCACCTCTCCCACGGCATACAGGCCGGAAAGGGTGGTAGCGGCTGTGTCGTTGGTGCGCACGCCACCCATCCAGTAGTGGGCCGCCGGCGCCACGGGAATAGGAGTGCTCGTGGGCTCGAGTCCGAGCTCCCGGCAACGCCCCAGGATCGTGGGGAATTGCTGCTCCAGCCGCTCCCGGCCCACCGGGCGCAGATCCAGCCACACGTGCTTCAGCTGTTGCTCGCGCATGCACTGCACCAGGGCGCGGCTCACGGCATCGCGCGGTGCAAGGTCAGCCCCGGGTAGCTGGCTCACCGGGCTCGTGCCACGGCCATCCAGCAACCGCGCGCCTTCACCGCGCACCGCTTCTGAGATCAGAAAGTGGGGTGCTCCCGGCAGCATCAGCGCCGTGGGATGAAACTGCACGAATTCCAGATCGCGGATCACCGCCCCGGCTTGCCAGGCCATGGCGATGCCGTCTCCGCTGGCCTGCGATGGGTTGGTGGTGTTGGCATAGAGGTGTCCGCCGCCGCCCGTGGCCAGCACCACGGCTCCGGCCTGCAGCCAGCGCAGGGTTCCGGCATGCAGCATCTGCAGGCCGCGGCAGCGGCCGGCCTCGATCCAGAGCTGCAGGGCGAGTGCCCCCTGGAGGCGCACCAGCCCCGGCCGTTGCAGCACGCGGCGCTCCAGAGCATCCACCAGGGCTCCTCCCGTCCGGTCCTGGGCGTGGAGCACGCGTCGGTGGCTGTGGGCGGCTTCAAGGGTCGTGCTCAGGCTGCCGTTGTGGCGATCGAAGTCCATCCCCAGATCCAGCAGCCGCTCCACGCAGGCCGGAGCTTCCCTGACCAGCAACTCCACCGCCGGCGGATCGCACAGGCCACCGCCGGCCCTGAGGGTGTCGTCGCGGTGGCTGGCGAAGCTGTCCTCGGCGTTGGTCACCGCTGCAATGCCGCCCTGGGCCCAGCGGCTGGAGGAGCGGGGGGCATGGTCTTTGCTCAGCAGCAGCACCCGCAGCTCGGAGGGCAGCTCCAGGGCCGCCATCAGCCCCGCGGCCCCGCCGCCCACCACGATCACATCCCAGTTGGAGGGCAGCTGAACCACGGAGCCCGAGGCGTGAAGGGCAACAAAAAAGCCGCCGGGAGGGCCCGACGGCTGGAACCGGTGAGCGAATTTAAAGCTCGGTGATCAAACCAGCGCTGCCGTTCAGCGGTACTGGCCGTCGTTGATCCGGTCGAAACCTTCGTTCAGAGCGATCGAAGCGGGAGTCACGGTGAAGTTGTCCTTGTACTTCTCCACAAGCTCCTTCTGGCGATCGGTCAGATCCAGATTGAACAGGTCGTCAACGCTGTTGTAAGGGCCACCCAGAACGATCTTGCCTGCCAGGGTGGGGTACATGCCAGGGAACGCCTGGAAGCGGCGTACCGAGCAGTTGTTCAGGTCGACCTTGTCGCCGCGCTCGGCGATTTTCTCGTCTGCCACGTTGCTCAGATCGGCCGCCTGGGCCGTGGGTGCCATCACCAGGCCGAAGAGCAGGCTGGCCAGCAGCACGCCACTCATGAGCCACGAAACCAGCCGTTTCATCGAAGTCTCCGTCTGAACGGGAATCACAGGGACTGCCAAGCAGCGTTGCAAAGCTACAGGTGGGATGCCTTGGCCTTGAGGCCAGGCCGGCAGGCTTTTGCAGTTCTTCAGATCAGGCCACTCAGTTGCGGAGCCCACAGCGCTGCTGCGAGAAACACACCATCCACGGCCAGGGTGGTGGCCATGGCGGAAGCGGCCAGGCGCCAGGCGGGATCCGGGTGTTGCCAGAAGCGCCTGCACAGCCCCAGTAGCAGTGCACCGGCCAGGAGCGTCACCGCCAGTGGCACGGGTTGCACCACTCCCTGAGCGGCGGCCTGGAGCTGCAGTGCGGCCTGATCGGCCGGAGCGAGCAACACTTCGGTCCAGTGGCGCATCACGCCTGTGACCGCCATCACCCCATCGGTGCAGGCCGTGCCCAGCAGAGAGGCCAGATAGAAGCTGGCAGCGAGGCGCCAGCGGCTGTTGAGCCCGCCCAGAGCCAGGGGCAGAGCAAAGGCTTCGATCGGAAGATGCCAGAGCGGGTGCAGTCGGCACCAGCCCCAGAACAGACATCCCCCCAGCCAGCTGCCGCTGAAGCCCACCAGCAGGGTTCCGGCTCGGCTCAGGCTGGGGTTGGGCTGCTCAGCCAGGAGAACGCCAAAAAGCAGTATGGGGGCTGTGAACAGGGCGGCGCTGAAGGGGGCCAGCCGCACCCACGGCGCCTGCAGAAACACCGGCAGTGCCACCAGCAGTGCACCGGCGAGGCTGATTCCCAGGCTCGCGCTCACGCGGTGATTCGTCCGGATGGCGCTGGGGGGCATCGCGGCCACCGTGAGGCTGGGCGGAACCCCGATCACCACTGTGTGAAGAAAGTTGTGCAACCTTAGAGGACGCCTCCGGCGTTGGCGTTGCTGGTCAGTGCTGACGGAGCGGCATAGGGTCGCTTTCGTGCTGCCTCTCCCGCGGTGTTCGCTGCCCTGCCACCGACCGATCAGCTCGGGCTGCTTCAAGCCTGCTGGCGCTTCTTTGTTCTTGGCGTGGTGCAGGGGCTTACGGAATTTCTGCCGATCAGCAGCACAGCTCATCTCAAGGTGGTGCCGGTCCTCCTGGGGTGGGGAGACCCCGGGGTGTCCGTCACCGCTGTGATTCAGCTCGGCAGCATCCTGGCGGTGGTGGCGTTTTTCCGCGACGACCTGCGCCAGGTGCTGCGGGGCATCAGCCATGGCCTGCGTCAGCGCCGCTGGGATGAGCCTCAGGCGCGCCTGGGCCTGGCGATCGGACTGGGCACGATTCCGATCCTGATCGGCGGCCTGGCGATCAAGCTCACTGTCCCCGATTTTGATCAATCTCCCCTGCGCAGCCTCACCTCGATTGCGCTGGTGTCCATCGTGATGGCGCTGTTGTTGGCCCTGGCCGAGCGCATCGGCACCCGTCGCCGCCTGCTTCAGCAGGTCAGCGTTCGCGATGGCCTCTGGGTGGGGCTGGCTCAGGCACTGGCCCTGATTCCGGGTGTCTCACGCTCCGGCAGCACGCTCACCGCCTCGCTGCTTGATGGCTGGAACCGCGCCGATGCAGCCCGCTTCTCCTTTCTGCTGGGGATTCCTGCGATTGCGATCGCCGGCCTGGTGGAGCTGAAGGAAGCCTTCACTCAACCGATGGCGGGTGGCGTGCTGCCGCTGTTGGTGGGCATTGCCTCCTCGGCCCTGGTGTCGTGGTTGGCGATTGCCTGGTTGCTGCGCTTCCTGCAGCACCACAGCACCTGGTGGTTTGTGGGCTACCGGCTCTTCTTCGGCCTGGGCCTGTTGCTCTGGGTTGGCCGCCTGGCGGTCTGAGCGCACAGACTGGGTGCAGCAAGCACGAACGGGCGGCGCCTGTGTGGAAGGAACCCTCGGCCGGTGTTCCCCTGGTCGATGCCAGTGAGGTGCGCCTGCCGCAGCCGGCTTTGGTGGATGCGGTGGAGCCGGAGTCGATCGGAGATGAGCTGGGTATCCAGCCGGGTGATCGGCTGCTGAGCATCAATGGCGTTCGTCCCCGCGATCTGATCGATCTGCAGTTCCTGGTCTGCGCTGAGGAGCTCACCCTCGAGGTGCAGGACCCGGACGGCAGTGTGCATGTGGTGGAGCTGGACAAGGACGCCGATGAGGGTTTGGGCCTGGCCTTCAGTGAGGCCCTGTTCGATGGCCTCAAGCAGTGCAACAACCATTGCCCCTTCTGCTTCATCGACCAGCAGCCCCCGGGCCACCGCCGCAGCCTGTATCTCAAGGACGACGACTACCGCCTCAGCTTTCTCTACGGCTCCTATCTCACCCTCACCAACCTCACCGCGGCTGACTGGCAGCGCATTGAGGAACAGCGGCTCTCACCGCTGTTCGTGTCGGTGCATGCCACTGATGCCGAGCTGCGTTCCCGGTTGCTGGTGAATCCCCGGGCTGGTCTGCTGATGGAGCAACTGGCCTGGTTTCAGCAGCGCGACCTGCAGATTCATGCCCAGGTGGTGGTGTGTCCTGGTCTCAACGACGGTGCTGCTCTGGAGCAAACGCTCAGGGATCTGGCGGGCTTCGCCGGTGGCGAGTGGCCGGCGGTGCTGTCCGCGGCAGTGGTGCCTGTGGGGCTCACCCGCTACCGGCCTGAAGGAGATGGGCTTCTGCCGGTGGACCGCGCCTGCGCGCAACGGGTGATCGCCCAGGTGGAGCCTCTCCAGCAGCGCTTTCAGGCGGAGCTGGGCAGCCGTTTCGCCTGGCTTTCGGATGAGTGGTACCTGATGGCGGGCTACCCGCTGCCGCCCCGCGACGACTACGAGGATCTGCCTCAGGAGGGCAATGGCGTTGGCAGTATCCGAGCTTTTCTCGAGGCGATGGATGAGGCCACCGCCAGCCTGCCGGCGGCGTTGCCTGAGCCCCGGCGTGTGAGCTGGGTGGTGGGTTTGCTCGTGGCGGAAGCGCTGCAGCCCGCTGTGGATCGGCTGAACGCGGTGGAAGGGCTGGAGCTGCTCCTGCATGGCCTGCCCAGCCCCTATTGGGGGCAGGATCAGGTGGTCACCGGTCTGTTGACCGGCTCCGACCTTCTGGAGGGCCTCGCAAGCCGCGATCTTGGTGAGGAACTGCTGCTGCCTGCTGTGATGCTGAGGCAGGGTGAACCGGTGTTTCTCGACGACCAGCGCCTCGAACAGGTTGCCGCTCAGTTGCCCGTGCCGCTTCGGCTGGTCGGAGGGGCAGCTGAGATCGTGGCCGCTTGCCTGGGCAGTGTCTCCTGAACTGACTAAGCTCGCCGAGACAACTTTTATCTGGGCAGAGTTTTTCGGTGACGCGACCCTTCAGGACCTGGCTTGCCGCAGCTGGCTCCGGTCTGCTGGCCATCACCGGCACCGGCTTTGCTCAAGAGCAGCCTGCAGCCAGCGTTCAGGCCCCGTTGCCCCTGGCGCCGCAGGTGAAAGGCGCCCGGCCGAAGTCCGATGCCAGCGTCCTGGCCCCGGCCGCCACCAAGCTCGATCCGAGTCTGCAGAATCTGGCGGCTCCGGCCACGCTGGCTCTGCCCAACAAGCCTGAGCAGGTGCGCATCTCCGAGTTGCGCCCGCTGTCGCTGAAGGATGTTGAAAACCTGGCTGAGGTCAATAACCCCAACCTCAAGGCCATTGCCAGCCAGGTGGATCAGGCGCAGAGTCAGCTGCGCTCGCAGATCGCGGCCTGGTATCCCACCCTCAGCCTCAGCACTCAGAACTTCCCTGGCTACACCGGCGGCAACCAGCGCACGTCTGCGCAAGTGCCAGACCCCCTCACCGGTCAGACCACCAGGCAGAAGAGTTACACCTACACAAGCCGCTGGGATATGGGTGCCCAGCTCTCTGCGCAGTGGGATCTGATCAATCCCCAGCGGGTTCCGCAGATCGCTGCTGCTCGCGATCAGTTTGAGCAGTCCAAGAACCAATATCTGATCGCCCTGCGCGAGCTGCGTCTTCAGGCGGCCCAGGCTTATTTTCAGCTGCAGCTTTCCGACGACACGGTCCGGATTGGTCAGGAATCGGTGCGGGCCTCGCTGGTGAGCCTGCGCGATGCGCGTGCTCGCTTTCAGGCTGGTGTAGCCACCAAGCTCGAGGTGTTGGAGGCCGAAACCCAACTCGCGCGCGACCAGCAACTGCTCACCAACGCCCTGGCTGATCAGGCCATTGCACGTCGCAATCTGGCTCGTTTGCTGGATCTTCCCCAGAACGTGAGCCCAACGGCCAAAGAACAGTTGCGGCCTCTGGGCGTGTGGACTCCTTCCCTGCAGGAAAGCGTGATTGCTGCTTATGCCTTCCGGGAGGAACTGGATAACGCCCTGCTCGATATCTCTGCAGCCAACAGCCAGGCCAACAGTGCCCTGGGTGCTGTGCAGCCGTTCCTTTCCATCTTCAACAACCTCAACGGCTTCCGTTTTCAGGGCATTGAAAATGTCCTCGTTGACCTGCCGGGCCGCAGTGGCTGGGCGGTCGAAAACTCCATAGGCCTGCAGGCCAGCTGGAACATCTTTGACGGTGGTGCTGCCCGTGCTCAATACCGCCAGGCCAAGCAGCGTGCCCAGGAAAACAGCTTCCGGTTCGCCCAGACCCGTGATGACCTGCGCTTCCAGGTGGAGGAAAGCTTCTACCAGCTGCGCCAGGCCAACCGCAATATTCAGACCACATCCCGAGAGGTGATCTCCTCTCGCGAGTCGTTGCGCCTGGCCCGCCTGCGCTTTCAGGCTGGTGTGAGTACGCAGCGCGAGGTGGTGGACAACCAGCGCGACCTCACCCAGGCCGAGGTTCGCTACGCCACCGCATTGGCGGAATACAACAACAACCTGGCCCTGTTGCGTCGCCGCACCGGCCTTGATCAAGTGGCCGTCTGCCAGCCGTCCAGTCTTGGAGCCACCAAGCCTGTGATCGATGACATGGAGAACATCCCTGTTCCTCCTGAGCCCCTGCAGCCTGCCTGCCAGGCCGCTGTTTCCAGTCAGCCTGCGTCCTGACGGTCAAACCGTCCTAACGTCAGTAGTCAGCTGAACACTGACAGCTGACTCTTCCCCTTCCCCGTCTGCTGCGGCTGGGCCTGTTTCAGGGCTGCGTCGGTTGCCTGGCTGTGATCTTCGTGGGGCTTCTGAACCGCGTGATGCTCACCGAGCTGGGCTTTCCGGGTCTGCTCGTCGGCGGTGCCCTGGCGTTTGAGCAGCTGGTGGCGCCTTCGCGCATTCTGTTTGGCCAGGTATCGGATGCCCACCCCGTGGCCGGTCGGCACCGTACGCCTTACATCTGGATCGGCGCGGCGCTGTTCTGCAGCTTGGCGGTGCTGTTGATCCCCCTGATCTTCCGGCTCCACAGTGCTCTTGAAGTCGGTGCCGGCTGGGGGATCGGTTTGGGTGTTGCCGCCTTGTGCGGGCTCACGGCCTGCTATGGGCTGGCGGTCTCCCTGGCCACTACCCCGTATCTGGCCTTGGTGATCGACAGCACCACCGAGCAGGAGCGCCCCCGGGCCGTCGGGCTGATCTGGTGCCTGCTCACGGTGGGAATTGTGGTGGGCGCCATTGCCAGCTCGATCTGTTTGAAGGGCCTCGATGGCATCACCGATCCAGGCCAGCTGGAGTCGGCCCTGTTCTCCTTTATGAGCAGGGTGGCCCTAGTGGTGTTCGCCCTCACCCTGGTCGCCACCTGGGGGATTGAAACGCCGGGTCGCCGCCAGCCGCTCAGCCGCGCTGAAGATCGTGAGGATGCCATCACCCTGGCACTGGCCTGGCGCCTGATCACCTCCAGCCGCCAGGTGCTCGTGTTCTTCTGTTTCCTCCTGGCCTTCACCCTGGCTGTGTTTCTGCAGGACCCGATCCTGGAGAGCTACGGCGCTGAGGTGTTTGGCCTGCCCATCGCAGCCACCGCTTCGCTCAGTGCGGTGTGGGGGATCGGCACTTTGGTGGGGCTGTTGCTGGCGGGCTTGTGGTTGGTGCCCCGGCTGGGCAAATTTGCCTGCGCACGCCTGGGCTGTCAGCTGATTCTGGCGTCGTTGCTGCTGCTCACCCTGGTGGGTGTCACCGCTGAGCCGCAGTTGCTCAAGCTGGTGCTTTTTCTGTTTGGTCTGGCCACGGGGATCGGTACCAATGCCACGCTGGTGTTGATGCTGGATCTCACCTTGCCGGAAGTGGCGGGCACCTTTGTCGGGGTCTGGGGTCTGGCCCAGGCTTATTCCCGTGCCGCCGGCAAGGTGCTGGGAGGTGGTCTGCTGGATCTGGCCCGCACGCTCAGTCCTGCCGGCAGTGCCTTCCCCCCCTACGCGGCTGTGTTTGTGGTGGAGGCGGCCATTGCTGTTCTGGCACTGGTCTTGCTCAGCCGGGTCAATCTGCGCCAGTTCCGCGACGACACCGGCCGCAGCCTCAATCGCGTTCTTGCTATGGAGCTCGGATGACCGCTTCGCCCATTCGCATGCCAGAGGGTCTCGATGCCCTGGGCCTGCTGCTCGACCGGGTGGCCGAGCGTCAACGCGCGGACTTTGGGCAACTGGATTCCGAAGCGAAGGCCGATGGCAGCCTGATCACAGCCTGCGATCGCTGGAGTGATGCTGCCCTGGTGGACGGGTTGGCGCAGCTCTATCCAGGAGAAGGCGTTCTGAGCGAGGAAGGCAGCCAGTGCGTACCGGATTCGCAGGCCTTCTGGGTGGTCGATCCGTTGGATGGCACCACCAACTTTGCTGCTGGAATTCCGTACTGGGCCATCTCGCTGGCCCGCTTCGAGCAGGGTGTTCCGGTGCTGGCGGTGCTTGATGTGCCTCCACTCCGCCAGCGGATTGTGGCGATTCGAGGCGGTGGTGCCTGGCGCAAGCACAACAAATTGCAGCCCCCGGCGGCCCGCAATCAGGTGGCTGGCTGCGCGTCCCTGTGCAGCCGCTCGATCGGTGTACTGCAGAAGCTGCCCAACCAGCGCTTCCCCGGAAAGATCCGGTTGCTGGGGGTGGCCAGTCTCAATCTGGTGAGTGTGGGGATGGGACAGACCATCTCAGCTCTTGAGGCCACTCCAAAGATCTGGGATCTGGCAGCAGCCTGGCTGGTGCTGCAGGAGCTGCACTGTCCGATGCGCTGGTTGGTGCGCGATCCCGCCCAGCTCCAGCCTGGCGAGGATCTGTCCCAGGCCAACTTCCCTGTGCTGGCGGCCCGTGATGCCGAAACGCTGATCACGTTCAAGCCCTGGGCCGACGCGCTCGTGTCAGCCACTTGACAGCAGAGCGGTAGGTGGTGTTATGGTTTTCGACTGCGCGTGAGCCGGAAGGCGAGCGCCGCAGGAACCGAAAACCAGCCGAGCGATCGGTGGTGTAGGTTCAACAAGCGGTCGAGAGGCCGCGGCGAACTGAAAACCGGAGACCACCGGTG
>JBDKGF010000152.1:0-9577 GCA_039798305.1 Cyanobacteriota bacterium | reverse complement strand
GCTCGCTCGCTGGTGCTGCTCGATGAGATCGGGCGCGGCACAGCCACCTTCGATGGTCTGTCGATCGCCTGGGCCGTGGCCGAATACCTGGCGGAGGAGATCGGCGCCCGCAGCGTCTTCGCCACGCATTACCACGAGCTCAACGAACTGGCCGCCCAGCTGCCCAACGTGGCCAATGCCCAGGTGCTGGTGGAAGACACGGGCAGCGAACTGCGCTTTCTGCACCGGGTGGTGAACGGCGGCGCCAACCGCAGCTACGGCATCGAAGCGGCCCGGCTGGCAGGCGTCCCCCCCGCGGTGGTGCTGCGCGCCCGCCAGGTGCTGGGGCGGATCGAAGCCAACAGCCACGTGGCCGTGGCCTGATCCAGTGGCCGTGGCCTGATCAATAGGCCGCGTACGACTTCTCTTCCACCAGATCCGAACCACACTGCTCGTTGATGCGGCGCTTGATCGCAGCCCGCTCATCGTTGCGGTGATAGACAGCCCGCGCCAGCTCAATGAAGCGGGGGCCAAAATCGGCCTGGCGCTCACACTCGCGGATGTCGTCTTCGATGCCCCAGAGCTGCTGGTTCACCGCCGACAGCTGCCGGCCGAGCTCCGCCAGTGCACCAGCCGGATAACCGAGCTGCTGTTGCTCCACAACCTGCATCAACGCCGCCAACTCACGGGCGATGTTATGAAGCTTGGCAGCATCAGGAATGCGCTGCTGCTTGATCTCAAGAATCGTGATCTTGTCGATCAGCTCTCCCACCGATGCGGGGATCAACAGGCTCATCGCTACACCCATCGCCATCGCTCTGCTGTAGAGCCGCCTTGATCAGGGCTCCAGTGTGGCCTGATCCAGCCAGGCCCGCCGCAACAGCGCGTTGGCCGCTGCCCCCACCAGGCCGGCACCACCACGGCTGCCCTCCAGACGGATCTGCGGCAGTGCACTCTCGGCCAGATGGCACTTGCTCTCCGCCACCCCCACGAAGCCAACGGGCATACCGATCACCAGCGCCGGAGCGGCACTGCGGCCACTCGCCACCTGCTCCAGCAACAGCTCCAGTGCCGTGGGAGCACTGCCGATCAGCACCACCGCGCCGGGGTATTGCTCAAGAGCCCGCTCCATCCCGGCCGCGGCCCGGGTGCCACCCACGGGAGCCTGGGCCGGAGCCCAGTCCAGAACACTGTGGACGGCATTGCCGAAGGTGCGACGGGCCATCGGTGCCACCGCCGCCGCGGCCATGGCGGTATCCGTGAGGATCGCTGCACCGCCAGCCAGAGTCTCAAGACCGACCGCACAGGCTGTGGGAGAAAAGTGCACGGCAGGCGCCAACAGCAGATCACCGCTGCTGTGGATCAGACGCAGCAGCACCTCCTGCTCAGGCGGCGAAAAACGCTCAAGCGCAAAGCGATGGCTGGCCGCTGCATCAGCCAGAGCAGCGCGGATCAACCGGATGCTCTCGGTGAAGATCGGATGATCGAACCCAGAAGGATCAACAGCCACACCGGCATCCAGCCAGAACTCTCCCTGCAGCTTGATCGGTGACAGCGCGGCGATCGCTGCGACCAGATCGGCATAGAGAGCACGAACAAATATCTGACTTTTCGTACACTCTGTACAGAAAACTGGACGGTTATCGCTGCGCCATGACCCAACCCATCGCGGCGTCCGCTCCGCTGGGCGTGGAGGAAGCTCGGCGCCGGCTACCCGAACTGCTTGAGCGTGCTGCCGGAGGCGAGGAGTTCGTCATCCAGCGCCACAAGAAACCGATGGCTGCCCTGGTGCCCTTGGGGGGCCAGCCGCCCACGGACCCGCTCAAGCGCCAACACCAGATCCAGAGCCTGATGGCGCTGCGGGGGAGTGGCCGCCGCTACTGGGATGCCGAGCAACACCATCCAGCAAGGCCAACCGCAACAGCGCCAGCCTTCGTTCCAAGCGCAGGCCAGTTCCGCCCCAGCCAACTCGTGCAGGGCAGCCGCATCGCCCTCGATGGCACAGCCCTGGTGGCCTTCCTCGCCGACGCCAAGGGAACCGGCAAGGTCCTGCAACCGCTGATGCAGGGCATCGCCCAGGGCACCTGGCAGGGGGTGATCAGCAGCGTGAGCCTGGCGCGGGTGCTGGAGGGTCCACTGGTGCAGGGGGATGAGGTGCTGGCCCAGCGCTTCGCCACAGCGTTCGCCAACGCGCAGCAATGGCTGCAAGTGCCGGCGGATGGAACCGTAGTGCTCGCCGCGGCGCGGCTGCAGCGCCAGGAACCGCAACTCGATGCGATCGGCGCCATCGAACTGGCCACCGCCATCGCCACTGAAGCGGCCGTGCTGGTGACCGATCACCCGGCCCTCGCCCAGACTCGCCAACACCCGGTGCTCAGCGCCCTGCGGCTCTGACCCGGCGCTGCTGCCCGCCCTAAGCCGATGCCGATCCACCTGCTCTGGGGCGACGACGAAGCAGCCCGCACGCGGGCGGTGGACACCCTGGTGAGCGAGCGCACCGACCCCGCCTGGCAGAGCATCAACCTGGCCCGCCTCGACGGCAACGACAGCACTCAGGCCGCCCAGGCGCTGGAAGAGGCCCGCACCCCGCCCTTCGGCGGCGGTGATCGCGTGGTGGTGCTGCAGCGCAGCCCCTTCTGCAACCAGTGTCCGGCCGAACTGGCCGAGCAGCTGGAAGCGGCCCTGCCACTGATCCCCACCAGCTGCCATCTGGTGCTGGTGAGCAGCGGCAAACCGGATGCACGCCTGCGCACCACCAAAGCTCTGCAGAAGCTGGTGAAGGCCGGTGAGGCCCGCGAGCAGAGCTTCCAGCTGCCGGCGGTTTGGGATGGAGCCGGCCAGATCGAGCTGGTGCAGCGCACAGCTCGGGAACTGGGGCTGCAGCTGGAGCCGTCCGCTGCCGAAGCACTGAGCGAGGCCATCGGCAGCGACAGCGCCCGTCTGGCGAGCGAGCTGGAAAAACTGGCGCTCTATGTAGGGGCGGAGCCAGGTCGCAAGACACCGCAACCCCCGATCACCGCCGCGGCCGTGGAGGCCCTGGTGGGCAGCCACGCCACCAATGCACTGCAGGTGGGCGACGCACTGCTGGCCGGAAAGCCCGCGGAAGCGGTGGCGCTGGTGGATGCCCTGCTGGTAGCCAACGAGCCAGCCCTGCGGATCGTGGCCACCCTCTGCGGGCAGATCCGCGGCTGGCTGTGGGTGAGCCTGCTCGATCAGCAGGGCGAGAACGATGTGAACGCGATCGCCAAAGCCGCCGGCATCGGCAACCCCAAACGCATCTACGTGATGCGTAAGCAGATCCGCGGCAGCAAACCGGCCCGCTTTCTGGCGCTGCTGCGCCAGCTGCTGGAGGTGGAAGCGGCACTCAAACGCGGCAGCGATCCCGGCGATGCCTTCCGCGACGGCTTCCTGTTGGCGCCTTGAGGCCACGTAGGACAATCAGCCGTTAACACTGCACGCGCCCTCGCCATGGCCCTGCTGGTCCAGAAGTTCGGCGGCACCTCCGTGGCCGATGTGGAGCGGATCCAGGCCGTGGCTCAGCGCATCGCCGCCAACCGTCAGGCGGGGAACGATCTGGTGATCGTGGTGTCGGCCATGGGCCACACCACCGACGAGCTCACCGGCCTGGCCCGCGCCATCAGCAGCAACCCGCCGCAGCGGGCGATGGACATGCTGCTGGCCACCGGCGAGCAGGTGTCGATCGCGCTGCTGGCGATGGCGCTCAACGCCCTGGGCGTGCCGGCCGTATCGATGACTGGCCCCCAGGTGGGCATCCTCACCGAATCCGCCCATGGCCGCGCCCGCATCCTCGAAGTGCGCACCGACCGGCTGCAGCGCCTGCTCGGCGACGGCAACGTGGTGGTGGTGGCGGGTTTCCAGGGCACCAGCAGCGGCCTGAGCGGGCTGCCCGAGATCACCACCCTCGGCCGCGGCGGCTCCGACACGTCCGCTGTGGCCCTGGCAGCAGCTTTGGGCGCCGACGCCTGTGAGATCTACACCGATGTGCCAGGGGTGCTCACTACTGACCCCCGCAAGGTGCCCGACGCCCAACTGATGGACACGATCACCTGCAACGAGATGCTCGAGCTGGCGAGTCTCGGCGCCGCCGTGCTGCATCCACGGGCCGTGGAGATCGCCCGCAACTACGGCGTGCCGCTGGTGGTGCGCTCCAGCTGGAGCGATCAGCCCGGCACCCTGCTCACCAGCGATGCCACCAGCCGCCGCGGCAGCGGCGAAGGTCTGGAGCTGGGCAAACCCGTGGATGGCGCCGAGCTCGATACCGAGCAGGCCGTGCTGGCCCTGGCCCACGTGCCCGATCGCCCCGGCGTGGCAGCTCAGCTGTTTGAAGCACTCTCAGCCGCGGGACTGAACGTGGATCTGATCGTGCAGTCCACCCACGAAGCCGACGCCCACTGCAGCGGTGACCACTGCGGCTTCACCAACGACATCGCCTTCACCGTGGCCGAAGCACAGCTGGATCGGGCACAGCTGGTGTGCCGTGAAGTGTTGGCAGCCATGGGCCCGGGCGCCGAGAGCGCCACGATCAGCGCCGAAGGGGGCATGGCCAAGCTGAGCATCTCGGGCGCCGGGATCATGGGCCGCCCTGGCGTGGCCGCCCGCCTGTTCGACACCCTGGCCAAGGGCGGCATCAACCTGCGCCTGATCGCCACCAGCGAAGTGAAAGTGAGTTGCCTGGTGGCCGGCCACCAAGGCAGCAAGGCCCTGCAGGCCGCGGCCCAGTGCTTTGAGCTCAACGAGCGCCAGCTGCATCTCAACCCGCCTCCCTCCGGCGCCGGCGAACCGGAAGTGCGGGGCGTGGCCCTCGATCGCGACCAGGCCCAGGTGGCCGTACGCCGCATCCCCGACAAACCCGGCACGGCCGCGGCCGTCTGCCGTGTGCTCGCCGATGCGGGCATCAGCCTCGACGCCATCGTGCAATCGGAGCGCAGCCACGGCAGCGGAGATCACCAGAGCCGCGACATGGGCTTCTGTCTGAAACGCGACGACCTGGAGCGGGCCCGCACCACCCTGCAGCCACTGCTCAACCAGTGGCCCGGCGCCAGCTTCGAAGAAGGCATGGCCATCGCCCGCATCAGCGCCGTGGGTGCCGGCATGCCCTGCACCACAGGCACCGCCGCCCGCATGTTCCGCTCCCTGGCGGATGCGGGCGTGAACATCGAAATGATCGCCACCAGCGAAATCCGCACCAGCTGCGTGGTGCCGGAAGCCGAGGGCGTGAAGGCGCTGCAGGTGGTGCATGCCGCCTTCGGGCTGGGCGGCGCGGTGCAGCATCAGGCGCAGGGCACAGAGGCACCCGTGTGATGCGAGTTCAGGTCTGCATCCCGCATTACTTCCGGGAACACGCCGATCCAGGCGAGAACCCCAACGGCTACGGATCGTTGCGCAGTGGCGCACGGCTGGCGCGATCGATCGCTCTGTCGCGCTGCATCACCGCCTTGCTGGATCTGCAACGCAGGCCGGAAACCTGCCTGCTCAACATCAGCTGCAAGAGCATCGACCACGTCGCCAACAGCGAGACGCCGCTTGAGGTGCAGATCAGTCTCTGCACCGATGGAACCCACAGGCTGCAGGACGTTCTCGATCTCTACAAGAACAGAATCGAGGTGATCGATCTCCCCCTGGACAACCCGCGGGAGCTGCCGCTGGCCTGCCGCGATCACTTGATCCGCAACCATCCAGACGCCGATCTGCTGACTTATCTAGAAGATGACGTGGTGATCCACGACAAGCTGTTCTTCGATAAGCAGCTCTGGTTCCATACCAAAACCAACCATCAGTTTTCACTGATGCCCCATCGCTATGAACGCGTGGATACGGGGTCGATGGAAACCCTGATGGTGGATGGCCCTCTGGATCCAAGCTTCATCGGCAAGTTCGCCCAACCTCAGACCAACGTGGCCAACGGCCAGTTCCGCGGGGTCGACAACGTGTCGTTCGATGTGGCCAGCAACCCCCACTCCGGAACCTTCTGCGTGAGCCGTGAACAGGCGCAGCAGTTGCAAGCGGCTGAGCTACCCCGCGAGGGTTTTGTGGGGCCGCTCGAAACGGCAGCCACCCTCACGGTGCTGCACCGCTACCCCGTGATGAAGCCCAGCCTGGAGTGCTGGAAGTTCCTCAGGGTGGAGCATGGCCACCCTTCCTTCCTGCACTACATCAACACGTTGCCACACCAGAGCGCGGGCTAAATACGCCGAAGGACTCGGCCAACGGCAATCAGACCGTCGCCGCAATCCCCTTCGGCTCGAGCATCAGTTTGCTGCCGCTCACGCTCTCATCCATCTCGATCGGGTAGGCGCCGTCGAAGCAAGCGGTGCAGAAGTGTGAGGCATTGGCCTGGGCCGCTTCCACCATGCCTTCCTTGGTGAGGTAGGCCAGCGAATCAACGCCGAGGTGCGCGGCGATCTCCTCAAGAGTGAGGCGGGCGGCGATCAGCTGGTCCTGGGTGTCGGTGTCGATGCCGTAGAAGCAGGGGTGGGTGACCGGCGGTGAGCTGATGCGCATGTGCACCTCGGTGGCGCCGGCATCACGGATCGCAGCCACGAGCTTGCGGCTGGTGGTGCCGCGCACGATCGAGTCGTCGATCACCACCACGCGCTTGCCGGCAAGCACATCGGGCAGGGGGTTGAGCTTGACGCGGATGCCGGCCTCACGCATCGCCTGGGTGGGCTGGATGAAGGTGCGGCCCACGTAGCGGTTCTTGATCAGGCCGTCACCGAAGGGGATGCCGCTGTATTGCGAGTAGCCGATCGCCGCGGGGATTCCGGAATCGGGCACACCGATCACAATGTCGGCCTCCACGGGGGTTTCGCGGGCCAGCACTTCGCCGATGCGCACCCGGTAGCTGTAGAGCGATTCGCCGAAGAAGCGACTGTCAGGCCGAGCGAAATAGATCATCTCGAACACACAGAGCTTGGCGGGCTCGGTGGTCCAACGGCTGCGCGTGGGTTCGGGATCACCCAGGCGGAAGTGCATGATCTCGCCGGGTTCCACATCGCCATCGAAGCTGGCACCGATGATGTCGAGCCCGCAGGTTTCACTGCTCACCACCCACTGGGCCTCACTGATCTCGCCCATGTGGCCGAACACCAGCGGCCGGATGCCGTGGCCATCGCGCAGGGCATACAAACCCTCGGGTGTGCCAATCACCAGGCTGAAGGCACCGCGGCAGCGGCTGGCGGCCTCGCGGATCGCCGCATCCCAGCCCAGGCCCTGATTCACGGCATGCTGAATCGCAAAGGCGATCAGCTCGGAATCGGTGGTGGAGGTGAACTCCACTTCCGGAATATCGGCAGCGATCGCTTCCCGCAGTTCGCCGGCATTCACCAGATTGCCGTTGTGGGCAAAGGCCAGCGGGCCGAGGCGGGTGTTGAGCAGCACCGGCTGGGCGTTGCAGGCCTTGCTGCTGCCGGTGGTGGAGTAGCGGTTGTGGCCGATCGCCAGCTGGCCAGGCAGGCGCTCAAGCACGCTCTGGTCGAACACCTGACTCACCAGGCCCATGTCCTTGTGCATGCGCACCTTCGGACCTGAGGCCTCCCCGTTGGCGGCGGCGAGATCAGCCTCGAACACGGCGATCCCGGCCGACTCCTGACCGCGGTGCTGCAGGGCGTAGAGGCCGAAGTAGGTGAGGTTGGCCACCGGCTGATCGGCGGCCAGAACGGCGAACACACCGCAGGCCTCTTCAGGCTTGTCGGGACGCTCGTCGCTGAGGGGCAGGGATGCGGTCAGACCTGGGGTGGGAAGTGAGCCGGAGTGCACGTCGGTCACGGCAGTTCCCACCTTCTGGTTTGTTTCAGCATTGTGCATCAGCGGCGTTTTCGTGCTGAACCGTGAGCTCAGGCCGTGGGAGGGAGATCCACCCCCATGCGGCGCGGGATCGCCTGCTCGAACTGGGCTGCCAGCTGGGCGACCGGCAGGTTGAGCAGAGGCACACCCGCCTGCTGGATCTGCAGCTCGGCTTCTGAGGCCACCACACCCAGACACTGGGCCGGAACGCCAGCCGCATCCAGTGCCTCCTGCCAGGCGACGGTCTGCGCTGGGGCCACGCTCACCAGGATGCGAGCGCCGCCTTCCGCGAAGAGCAGGCGATCCACGCGGGCAGCGCTGGCAGGGATCTCCAGATGGGCGCCGAGACCGCTGGCGATGCAGGCTTCCGCGGCAGCCACCGCGAGGCCGCCATCGCTGAGGTCATGGGCCGAACGCACCAGGCTCTGGGCAATCGCCTGGCGCAGGAAGCCCTGCACCGAGCGCTCGAGCGCCAGATCGATCTCGGGCGGGCGCCCTGTGACGGCTCCATGCACCCGCTCCAGATAGCTGCTGCCGGCCAGGCTCAGGCGGGGATCGGCGGGAGTCTCCCCAGCTTCCAACGGCACGCCCAGCAACCAAATCGCATCGCCCGCTTCGCGCCAGGCCTGGCCGCGCACTTGAGCGAGGTCGTGCACCAGACCCACCATGCCCACCACCGGCGTGGGGTGGATGGGCTGCATGCGCCCGTCCGGCAGGCGGGTTTCGTTGTAGAGGGAAACGTTGCCACCGGTGACCGGCGTATCCAGCGCCGAGCAGGCGGCCGAGAGACCGCGGCAGGCCAGGGCCAGCTGCCAGTAGCCGGTGGGGGTTTCCGGGGAAGGGAAATTGAGGTTGTCGGTGACGGCCAGGGGCTCGGCGCCGACGCAGCTGAGGTTGCGTGCCGCCTCGGCCACTGCAGCCATGCCGCCGCGCTCGGGATCGAGGGCCACCCAGCGGTTGGGGCAATCCACCACCGCTGCCACGCCGCGGTTGGCCGCAGTGCTGCTGGCCTGGGGACGCAGCCGGACCACAGCCGCATCAGCGCCGCCGGGGGGGATCACGGTGTTGGCCTGCACCTGGTGGTCGTACTGGCGATACACCCAGCGCTTGGAGGCGATGGTGGGGTCGTCGAGTAACTGGAGCAGGGCGTCGTTCCAGCTGATGGCGGTGCCACCCGCCGGGGTGATGCCGTTGACGCTGGCGGCAGGCAGCTGGGCCTCGCTCCAGCGCCAGTGGGCCTGGATCTCAGCGGGCGGTTCGCTGATCAGCTCGTGGCGGTTGATCGGGGTGTCGTCGGCCAGGGCGCTGGCGGGCACCTCGGCCGCCACTTCGCCGTTCTGGAGCACGCGCACAATGTTGTCTTCCAGCACGCGGCCCACCACGGCGGCCTGGAGACCCCAGCGGGTGAAGCTCTGCATCAGGGCCTGCTCACGGCCGGGCTTCACCACGAACAGCATCCGCTCCTGGGATTCGCTCAGCAGGAACTCGTAGGGGGTCATGCCGGCCTCGCGGGCGGGGACGCGATCGAGATCCAGCTCGATGCCCAGGCCCCCTTTCGCGGCCATCTCCGAACAGCTGCAGGTGAGGCCGGCAGCGCCCATGTCCTGAGCGGCCACCACATCACCTGTCTGGAAGGCCTCGAGGCAGGCCTCGATCAGGCCCTTCTCCAGGAAGGGGTCACCCACCTGCACGGCGGGGCGGTCGTCGAGGGAGGCCTCGGTGAGCTCGGCGCTGGCGAAGCTGGCGCCACCCATGCCGTCGCGGCCGGTGGTGCTGCCCACATAAACCACCGGAT
>JBDKGF010000151.1:0-4005 GCA_039798305.1 Cyanobacteriota bacterium | reverse complement strand
CTACGAAGACCGGCTCGAGGCGCTGCGCAAGAGTGCAGGCAAAGCCCGTGCCGAAATGGCGCAACAACAGGGCTCCCGTCAATCCGTGAGCAGCGAGAACGTGTATGGCTGAGGACGTAATCCCCCAGAAGCCCAGTCCTGACCCCAGCCGCCCGCGGCTCAACCTCGACGACAGCAAGCAACTGGCCCTGCTGGCCGCTGAGGCCTGCGACGACCGCAAGGCCGGCGACATCGTGCTGCTGCGGGTGGACGAGATCTCTTCGATCGCCGACTGGTTCGTGATCGCCACCGGCTTCTCCGATGTGCAGGTGCGCGCCATCGCCCGCTCGGTGGAAGACAAGATCGAGGAGGAGAGCGGCGGTCGCCTGCCCCTGCGCAAGGAGGGCCAGAAGGAAGGGCGCTGGGTGCTGCTGGATTACGGCGAGGTGATCGTGCACGCCCTCACCCCCGATGAGCGCAGCTACTACGACCTCGAATCCTTCTGGGGCCACGGCGAGAAGGTGCTCTACCTAGGGTCAGAGCAGGATCAGCCGGCCTGAGGCCGGGCCCCCGATGGCCGGCACCGAACCAGCGCGCGATCGGAGCGCACCTGACCTCAGCCGGACGGTGTGTCCGGTGCCGCGCGAGCAGCGGCCGCTGGAGCAATACAAGGAGCTGCAGGCCAGCTGGTTCTTCGTGTGGCCCCATAACGGCGTTCGGAGCCTGGCCACACCGCTGATCCGCGCCTGGCTGATCGTGCTGCCGCTCACCATGCTTGTGGCCAGCGGCAGTGTGCCCCTGCGCCACAACCTGCCCCAGCTGGTGGTGGCGGGTGCGGTTGCTGGGTTGGTGGTCCCGATGTTGCTGCTGTTGCGGCAATGGCTGGGATGGACCACCCTGCAGCGCCGCCTGATGGCAACGTCGGTGGAATACGAGGAATCGGGCTGGTACGACGGCCAGGTGTGGGAGAAGCCCGTGGAATGGCGCCAACAGGATCTGCTGGTGGCCAACCACGAGGTGAAGCCGGTGCTGTGGCGTCTGCAGCAGGCGATGGCCATCACCGCAGCGCTGATGCTGGTAGGGACCAGCCTCTGTCAGGCTCTCTGAGCGATCGGGCCTGAGCCCTGCATGAGCTTCTCGAGCAGCTTCGGAACCAGCGGACGCCCCAGCGTGCCGCCCCTCGAGGTGCGTCTCACCCGCAATGGCATCGGCGAATCGCGGCATCGGGTGCATGCGGTGGTGTGCGATCAGCGCGGCCGCGTGCTGATGCGGGCCGGTGATCCGCAACAACTGAGTTTCATCCGCTCGGCGCTCAAACCCTTCCAGGCCCAGGTGTTCGTGAGCAGTGGCGCCGCCGATCAGGGCAACCACGACGAGCGCGCCCTGGCGATCGCCTGCGCCTCCCACGCCGGTGAAGCCGAACAGGCCCGCGAAGCCTTCAAGATCCTGTGGAAGTCGGATCTGGAGAGCGAGCAGCTGCAGTGCCCGGTGCCAGCGGGGCGGAACAGCCCCTTGGAGCACAACTGCTCAGGCAAGCACGCGGCCTTTCTGGCCACCTGCAAACGCATGCAGTGGCCGCTGGAGAGCTACCTGCAGCTGGATCACCCCCTGCAGCAGCAGGTGCTCAAGCGCGTAGGCGAACTGCTCGGCATGCCGGCCGCCGAACTGCTCGCCGCCCGCGACGATTGCGGTGCACCCACGCTGCAACTGCAGCTCTCGCAGATGGCGCTGCTGTTTGCCCACCTGGGCGCCAGTGAGCAACCGGAGTTGGAGCGCCTCAGCCGGGCGATGCTGGCCCACCCCGACCTGGTGGCCGGCGAAGGCCGCTTCGACACGGTGGTGATGCGCAGCGGCCACGGCCAGGTGCTGAGCAAAGGCGGCGCTGAAGGCATCCAGTGCCTGAGCCGCGTTGGCGAAGGCCTGGGCCTGGCGATCAAGGTGGAAGACGGTGCCAGCCGCGCCAAGCACGCCGTGGCCCTGCACCTGATGCAGCAGCTGGAGTGGCTCACCCCCGCCACCCTCGAAGCCCTCGGCCAGCAATTCCTGAACCCCAACGAGGGCGTGAAGCTCGAGGTGAGCGGCGAACTGCGCTTCGACAACGGCCGCTGAAGCCGAGCCTCAGAGGCCGAGGGCGTCCAGCTCGAACTGATCCGCCGCCGCCAGGGTGGGCTCCACCGCAAACAGCTCCGCCGCGATCGCGGGGCTGATGGTGAAGGTATCGAGACCCTCAGCCGCCAGGCGCGCCAGGTCTTCGGCAGAGCGCAGGCTGGCCACGAGCAGGCGCAGCGCAGCGCCCGCTGGAGCCGGCCGAGCCACGCCATCCACGATGCGCTGCATGCGGGTGAGCTCGGCGTGCCCGTCGCGGCCCAGGTCGGTGATGCGGCCGAGGTAGGGAGCGATGTAGTCGGCGCCGAGGGCGGCCGCCAGCAGCACCTGAGCCGGTTCGTAGCAGGCGGTGAAGGTGACGGGGCAGCCTTCGGCGATCAGGCTGCGGGCCGCCGCCGCACCGGCGCGGGTGATCGGCAGCTTCACCCAGATGCGACCCGGAGCCAGCTCAGCCAGGGCGCGACCGCAAGCCAGCAGGTCGGGACCCCAGGCCTGGAGGTGCAACTCCTGCACCCCGGCATCGAGTGCCCTGGCGGTGAGCAGCGCCAGATGCTCGAGGGTGCAGGGCTGAGCAGCCCGGCGCAGCAGCGTTGGGTTGGTGGTGACACCGGAAAACAGACCGCTGGGCAACCACGCATCCCAGGCAGTGGGATCGGCGCTGTCGAGGAGCAGACGCAAGGCCATCGGCGGGGTCGCAGCCGCGGGGTGGCTCCCCATGCTGCCGTTCACAACGAACGCAAGCCGCCCAGACACCCCGCCGTGTATGATTCAGAGGTCGCCGCGGGGTAGAGCAGTCTGGTAGCTCGTCGGGCTCATAACCCGAAGGTCGGTGGTTCAAATCCGCCCCCCGCCACCAAACCAGAAGCCCCGGCCATCGCAAGATCGGCCGGGGCTTTTTGATGTTTGAGTCCAGCTTGAGCGACCAACTTTCGCCGTTCTGACTCACCAGCCCATGAACAGCGCACTCAGCGTGAGCGATCAAAGCGTCAGCACACCCGCCGCGAACACGGCTCTGGCTGCGAGCTCTCCGGCTCCGGCAACCAGCTCGTCAGCGGCCGCGCCGCAGAACACTCCAAACGCCGATCCACTGATCCTGGCGGCAACCCTGGTGTGGCTGAGCATCGATCTGATCGGCGATGGCCTGCTGGCGCTGCGCGCTCTGCTGGCGAACCTCACCCGCGAGCGCACCGTCACCCCCTCCTGATGAGCGACGCGATCGTGGTGGGCAGCGGCGCCAGCGGCGGCGTCGCGGCCCTCGCCCTCGCCCGGGCAGGCCTGCAGGTGCTGGTGCTCGAGGCCGGCCCTGAGCTGAGCGCCCCCCGCGCCTTCGGCCGTGAGCCGGTTAACAGCCTCAAACGCCTGGCGGCCGTGAGCAGCGGGCGGCAGAGCCTGGCGGCCCAGCATCCCGGCTACTGGAAGGCCAATCCCGATCTCTATGTCGACGAGTGGCAGAACCCCTACAGCACCCCTGAAGGCCAACCGTTCCTGTGGACCCGCGGCCGCCAGGTGGGCGGCAAGAGCCTCACCTGGGGCGGCATCACCCTGCGCCTCTCCGACGCCGAATTCCAGGCGGCCGAGCGCGACGGCCATGGCCGCCCGTGGCCGATCCGCCATGCCGACCTGGCGCCCTTCTACGAGCAGCTCGAAACGCTGCTGCAGATCCACGGACAGTGCGATGGGCTGCCCCAGCTGCCCGATCCCACGGGCGCACCCCAGCCGGCCCTGCCGCTCACACCGGCCGAGCAGCACCTGCAGCGCTGCATCCAGCGCGAGCTCAACCTGCCGCTGATTCCCTCGCGCGGCTTTGCGCTGCGCAAGCCAGCCGATGGCCCCTGGCCGCGCTCCTGCTCCCAGGGGGGAGCGCTCAAGGCCGCGCTGGCCACAGGCCGGGTGCAGCTGCAGAGCGAGGCGGTGGTGAGC
>JBDKGF010000150.1:0-3727 GCA_039798305.1 Cyanobacteriota bacterium | reverse complement strand
ACCGGAGGTGGAAGGGATCACCCCGGTGCACTGGAACCTGCTGCTCTGGCGCAATCCACAGACCCGGGGCACCCGCTCGATCCTCACCCTGGGCTTTGAGCCCAACGATCCCCTGTTCACCGATCCGAGCCTGGCGCCGAAAGCGCGTCTGCTCACCCAGAAGGGCCGGGTGCTGTTCGATGAGCAATCACGGCCGGAATTCGGTCCGGTGGCTGCATGGTTCAAGGCCGGCCGCACTGTGGAGAGCGAGATCGCCGGCAAGCGCGTGCGGGTGGCAGGTCTGGTGGGATTGGGAACGTCGTTCGGTGCCGACGGCAACCTGCTCACCAGTTCTGAAACCTTTCTGGAGCTGTTGCCGAACACGCCCCCGGGCAGCATCGAGGTGGGCCTGATCCGCTTGAAACCCGGCAGCGATCCAGAGGCGGTGGCCCGGCGGCTTCAGGCTCAGTTGCCCAGCGATGTGACCGTTCTCACCAAGCAGGGCTTCATCGACTTTGAGCAGAACTACTGGCGCACCAGCACCTCCATCGGCTTCATCTTCACCCTGGGTGCCGCCATGGGTTTTGTGGTGGGCTGCGTGATCGTGTATCAGGTGCTCTATTCCGATGTGAGTGATCACCTGCCGGAATACGCCACCTTGATGGCGATGGGATACAACCTGATCAGCCTGTTGGGCGTGGTGGCGCGCGAGGGTCTGCTGCTCGCGGCCTTTGGCTATCTGCCGGCCTATGCCGCCGGTCAGGGGTTGTATCTGCTGGTGCGCAGCGCCACCCAGTTGCCCGTGTTCATGGACACCACCCGCGCGGTGACCGTGTTCACGATGATCCTGGTGATGTGTATGGCCTCCGCTGGGCTGGCCATGCGGCGCCTGGCGGATGCTGATCCGGCGGAGATCTTCTGACCACCATGGCTGCTGCTGCTGCGATTGATCTCCATGACCTCTGCCACTGGTATGGCAGCGGCAGCATGCGCCGTCAGGTGCTGCAGGGCGTGAACCTGCAGGTGGCTGCGGGTGAGGTGGTGCTGCTCACCGGTCCCTCCGGCTGCGGCAAAACCACCCTGCTCACCCTGGTGGGTGCACTGCGGCAGGTGCAGCAGGGATCTGTACGGGTACTGGGGCAGGACCTGCAGGGGGCCGGCCGCCGCGAACGGCAGCAGCTGCGGCGTTCGATCGGGATGATTTTCCAGGGCCACAACCTGCTGCGCTGCCTCACGGCCGAGCAGAACGTGCAGATGGGATCGGATCTGCTGCCGGGTTTGAGCTATCGCGCTCGCCGTGATCAGGCGCGTGAGTGGCTGCGTGCCGTGGGCCTGGGCGATCAACTCAACAAATTGCCCCACGATCTCTCCGGTGGCCAGAAGCAACGTGTGGCCATTGCCCGTGCGCTGGCTGCACGGCCGCGCCTGCTGCTGGCGGATGAACCCACGGCGGCACTCGATTCAAAAACCGGTCGCGAAGTGGTGGAACTGCTGCAGCGCCTGGCCCGGGAGCAGGGATGTGCGGTGCTGATGGTGACGCACGACCCCCGCATCCTCGATATCGCCGATCGTCTGGTGCGCATGGAGGATGGCCAGCTCAGCGAGGCCGAACCGATCGGTCTGGTCACCAGCGGCTGAACCCCATTCAGTAGTGTGGGGTTTAACCCAAAGTTCCAGCCGTCTCGATGGCCAAACGCCGCAACCTCAAGAAAGAAAAGCAGGAGCGCAACCGCGCTTACGCCCGCAAATTCAAGAAGCGCAAACTCCGCAACGATGGCCGCGGTGAAGGTGCTGGCAACGGCGTGACCGGAACAGCCAACAACGGTGGCGCCGCCGACTGATCGGCCCATCGCCATGCGTCAGCTGGGGATCCTGCGGGATCCCCTTTTTTGTCACTGCTCTGGCCCCCCTCTGGCCTGATTCATCCGCAGCGCCATGTTTCTCAGCGTCGTCATCCCCACCTACAACCGGCTGCCGATCCTGGAGAAGTGCCTGCGGGCGCTGGAGCGGCAGCTGCTGGAGGCCCCGATCAGCGCCTATGAAGTGGTGGTCGTCGACGACGGCTCCACCGATGACACGGTGAACTGGCTGCAGCGCCATGCCGCTCAGTTGCCGCACGTGCGGCTGGTGCAGCAGGACCATGGCGGGCCGGCGGAAGGTCGCAACCGGGGTGTGGATCACGCTCGCGGTGATGTGATCGTGTTCATCGACAGTGACCTGGTGGTCACTGACACCTTCCTGATCAGCCATGCGCGCCGCCTGGAGCAGACCTGGCAGCAGCGCGGCGATCGGCTCTGCTTCACCTATGGAGCGGTGATCAACACCGCCAATTTCGACGATCCCACCAGCGAGCCCCACAAGCTTCGCGATCTGTCCTGGGCCTATTTCGCCACCGGCAATGTGGCCATCGATCGCGAGGTGCTGGAGCGCAGCGGCCTGTTCGACACCCGCTTCCGCCTCTATGGCTGGGAAGACCTGGAGCTCGGGGAGCGGCTGCGGCGCATGGGGGTGGTGCTGGTGCGCTGCCCCGAAGCGGTGGGTTACCACTGGCACCCGCCCCTGAGCCTCGAGCAGGTGCCGCGCCTGATCGCCGTGGAGGGTGAGCGCGCCAAGATGGGGTTGGTTTTTTACCGCAAACATCCAACGCGGCGGGTGCGGTTCATCATTCAGTTCACCGTGCTGCACCGGCTGCTCTGGGAGCTGCTCACCCTTGGCGGTGTGCTCAACGAGCGCAGCCTGCGGCCTGTGCTGGCCTGGCTGATCCGCCAGGGCAAGCCCGGCCTGGCGATGGAGCTCCTGCGCCTTCCCTTGAACCGTATCGGTGTGCGAGCCCTCTACCGCGAAGCACGCGCTGCGGGGCTCGCCTGAGCTTGCAGCGGTCAGCTGAGTGCTGTACTGCGATTTGGTAGGGTGCCTGAGTTCATTCACACCGCACACCTGCATGTTTCGGGTGACCCGTTCGCGGGATCCCTGGCAGGTGGAGGCGAACCCGAAACCCTCAACTCATGGCTGTTGTCACTCTCGCTGAAATGATGGAGGCGGGTGCTCACTTCGGGCACCAAACGCGCCGTTGGAACCCCAAGATGTCGCGCTACATCTATTGCGCGCGCAATGGTGTTCACATCATCGATCTCGTGCAGACCGCCGTCTGCATGAACAACGCCTACAAGTGGGTGCGCAGTGCTGCTCGCAGCGGCAAGCGCTTCCTGTTTGTGGGCACCAAAAAGCAGGCTTCCGAGGTGATTGCCATCGAAGCCACCCGCTGTGGTGCGGCCTACGTGAACCAGCGCTGGCTGGGCGGCATGCTCACCAACTGGACCACGATGCGCGCCCGCATCGACCGTCTCAAGGACCTGGAGCGCATGGAGGCTTCCGGCGCCATCGCCATGCGTCCGAAGAAGGAAGCGGCTGTGCTGCGCCGTGAGCTCGAGCGCCTGCAGAAGTACCTGGGCGGCCTGAAGAACATGCGCCGTCTGCCCGACGTGGTGGTGCTGGTGGACCAGCGCCGTGAAACCAACGCCGTGCTCGAGGCCCGCAAGCTGGATATCCCTCTGGTGTCGATGCTCGACACCAACTGCGATCCCGATCTGTGCGACGTGCCCATCCCCTGCAACGACGACGCCGTGCGTTCGGTGCAGCTGGTGCTGGGTCGCCTCGCTGATGCGATCAACGAAGGTCGCCATGGCGCCAACGATCAGCGTGGTGGCTACGAGGACGAGGAAGGCTGAGCACTTGCTCGCCGGGCCGC
>JBDKGF010000149.1:0-4186 GCA_039798305.1 Cyanobacteriota bacterium | reverse complement strand
GGCCCCACGGCCTGGCCGGTGCAGGAGAGCGACGGCACCGACGACGATGCCGATCCCACCAGCGAGGACCCGCGCTCCGGGCAAACCACTACGAGCGATGAAGAGGCCTGATCGGCGCCTTGCGGCGGTGATACCGT
This sequence comes from Cyanobacteriota bacterium, assembly GCA_039798305.1. Lineage (GTDB taxonomy): Bacteria > Cyanobacteriota > Cyanobacteriia > PCC-6307 > Cyanobiaceae > Vulcanococcus. The sequence continues at coordinate 4,049 of JBDKGF010000149.1, read as the reverse complement.
CTTCGCGCTGAAGACTTTTGCAATGGAAACCAACGATCTCGGCTTCGTCGCCAGTCTGATGTTCGTGCTGGTTCCAACGGTGTTTCTGCTGGTGCTGTACATCCAGACCAGCAGCCGCCAGGGTTGATCACCGGGCCTCGCATCAGGCCTGCGCCCCTGCATTAACGAAGGCCTGCCGGGGGTGGCAGCCCGCCAAGCAGCTCAAGAAACACAGAACCCCCGAAGCGGCCTCTGGCCACTCCGGGGATTTTTGTTGTGGACAGATTGAGCGCGAAGGCCCTTGGAGGATCAGCGGCGCCCTTCGGGCTCGCGGACCAGCAGCACCGGCGCCGGAGCATGCACGCGGATGTAGTCGCTCACCGAAGAGCCGAGCAGGCGATCGATGTCCACCAGGCCACGGGCCACCAGAGGGCGGCGATCCTGAGACGCGATCACCAACAGATCAGCCTTTTCGTCAGCGGCCACCGCACACACCCCACGGCCGATGTCACCGGTGCGGTGAATCGCCTTCATCTCCACCCCGAAACCACGGGCGCGCTGCACGGCCTTCTCCAGCACTTCATCAGCCGGAGACTTGCCCCCACGGGATGGCGTGATGTCCTGGCGGCTGATATGGATACCGGTGAGGCTGGCACCTGGGGTGTCACGCACCAGTTCGCAGGCGAGCCGGAGAGCGTCATCGCCCACGCCGGTGCCGTCAACCGCCACCATGACGCGGTTGATGTGCCGCACATAGAGGTCGTCGCGCACCAGCAGCATCGGCCGCGTGGAGAGCTGAAACACGTACTGGCTGGCACTGTTGCTCAGGATCGACTGCAGGCGCCCCAGGCCGCGGGAGCCCATCACGATCAGATCGGCATTGAGCTCATCGGCCACCTTGAGCACGGTCTGCTTGGTGTCGCCCTGGCGGATGATCGTGTTCACCTCGGCCGGGTTGAGCCCCAGGCGCTGCACCGCCTCCGCCACGATCCCGGCCGCCTTCTGGGAGTGCTCCGCGTAGTTCTCGCCCGCCTGCTCCGAGACCACATGCAGCAGGTTGATCCGGGCCTGACGCACCGCAGGGATATCGCGCAGCATGCGCACCATCTCTTCAACGTGGCCCTTGCCGGAATCGGCGATCAGAAGGTTGCGGAACACAGCCGTTGCAACGCGCTGGGGCAGCCTATGGCTGATCCGCCGCGGCGGACCAACCGCAGTGAACACCGTGACGGAGCAACAACAACCGCAGCCCTGGCGCCTGATCCGGCGGGTGCTGCCGCAACACACCGATCATGCCGGCGTGATGTGGCACGGGGCTTACCTGAGCTGGCTGGAGGAAGCCCGTGTGGAAGCCCTCAGCGCGGCTGGCCTGGCCTACGCCGACCTCTCCGCCGAAGGGCTGGAACTACCCGTGGTGAGCCTCTCCATCCAGTACCGCCAGGCCCTGCTGCACGGTGAAGAGGTCTGCGTGAGCAGCTGGGTGCTGCCGCGCCAGGGCGTGAAGCTGCCCTGGCACAGCCAGTTTGCGAAGACCGACGGGAGCGTGGCCGCCGAAGCCGCGGTGGAACTGGTGCTGGTGGATCTCTCCGCCGGGCCGGGACAACGCAGGCTCATCCGCCGGCTACCGGAAAGCCTGAACGATGCGATCAACCGGCTGCAGCAGGGCGCAGCCTGAGACCCACCGCTCTCGCTATAGTACTGACGTACTGACGGGGTGGGTGCGTGGGAGTTGTGGTGCAGGCACCGTTTGCGTCGGCCGCTGCAGCGGCTGCGGCCCGGCAGCGACGGGTCCGCGGGCGCGATCCGGCGGTGGAACAGCAGCGCCTTTGGCGTTTGGTGTGGTCGGGCTGCCCAGGTATCGGCTGGCAGCGCCTGCAGCGGCTCGAAGCGATGTTTGGCAGCCTGGCGGAAGCCTGGAGCGCCAGCTCCGAGCGGATTGAGCATGCCCTCAACGGCAACACGCGCCTGCACAGGCGGGAGCTTGAGGCCTGCGAGCACTACCGCAGCAGCCATGGGCCTGCGCCGATCAGCCAGCCGCCCACCGCGGCGGAGCGCCGGCGCTGGGCACAACCAGCACGGCTGCTGCCGAGCGACACCACCTATCCAGAAGCGCTGCTCAAGCTGGAGCGACCGCCGCTGCAGCTGTTCTGGCGCGGACAGGGATCGCTGTGGCGCCCCCTGGGCAACAGCCAGGCCGTGGCGGTGGTGGGGACTCGCCGCGCCTCCCGCCATGGCCTGACGATGGCGCGGCTGATCGGCCGGGCCCTGGCCGAGGCCGGCTGGCCGGTGGTGAGCGGGCTGGCTGAAGGCATCGATGCCGAAGCCCACGGCGGCTGCCTCGAAGCGGCCGGCCGGCCGGTGGGCGTACTGGGCACACCGCTCAACCGCGTCTACCCACGCCATCACACGCAACTGCAGGCCGCGGTGGCGGAGCAGGGTCTGCTGGTGAGCGAGCTGGCGGAGGGAACCCCCGGCCGCGCAGGCCATTTCGCCCTGCGCAACCGCCTGCAGGTGGGGCTGGCGCAGGCCCTGGTACTGGTGGAGTGTCCGGCCAGCAGCGGCGCCCTGCATTCGGCCCAGCTGGCCTGGGAGCTGGGGATACCGATCTGGGTGGTGCCGGCCGATGCCGGCCGGATCAGTGCCGCCGGCAGCAACCGTTGGCTGGGGCAGGGCGCCACACCCTTGATCCATCCCGCCGATCTGATCAACAGCCTGGGCACAGGCCCCCTCAAGCGCCCCGGCAGCACGAGCCCATCAGCCACCGTTGCACCGCTGCTGCAGCGCGAGGCGGCACTACTGGCAGCCCTGGGAGCCGGCGCCTGCCTGGATCAACTGTGTGATCGCCTGCGTCTGAGCCCCGCCGTGATCAGCGAACGGCTGCTGCGGCTTGAGCTGGCCGGAGTGCTGCGCAGTGAACCGGGCCTGTGGTGGCGGCCCTGCTAACCACAACTGCCTAGGGTTGAAGCCATGGCCGATCTGGTTGCTGCAACTGAGCTGCTGCAGTGGCGGCGGACACAGCTGCAGGCCGGCGGCCAGGCCAGTCAGCTCGATTGGTTGCTGGATCTCGAGGGCGGCATCGGCTGGCAGACCCTGCAGCAACTACGACTGCACCCGAATCAATCCGTGCCCCTGGCGGCACCGCTCACGCGGCTTGCCGAACTCTGGCAGGAGCATCTGAGCAGCGCTGCACCGCTTCAATACCTGGTGGGTCGCTGCCCCTGGCGGGATCTGGAGCTGGAGGTCCAGCCGGGTGCCCTGATCCCCAGGCAGGAGACGGAGCTTCTGATCGATCTAGCCGCCCGGCTGATCGCACCACAGCTCACGACTGGCGCATCCTCCCACCTGTTGTGGGCTGATCTGGGCACCGGCAGTGGTTGCCTGGCGCTCGCTCTGGCCCGGGCCTGGCCGGGCAGCAGGGGGCTGGCCGTCGATCAATCGCCGCAGGCCCTGGCCCTGGCGCGGCGCAATCTGAACACCCATCAGCTCCTGGATGCGGTGGAGTTACGGCAGGGCAGCTGGTGGCAACCGCTGGCGGATTGTGCAGGGGCGCTGGATCTGGTGGTGTCGAATCCGCCCTACATCCCCACCGCCGTATGGGCGGAGCTCGAGGCAGGCGTGCGGGATCACGAGCCCGCATTAGCGCTCGACGGTGGTGCCGACGGCCTCGATGCGATCCGGGCAATCGCGGCGGGAGCCACCGCCCACCTGCGGCCGGGGGGATGGCTGCTGCTGGAACACCACCACGACCAGAGCGACGCCGTTCTCGCCCTGCTGCTCACGGCTGGGCTGAAGCAGGTGGAGGCCCACCGCGACCTGGAAGGGGTCTGGCGTTTCGCCAGTGCCAGGCAACCGGGCGCTACACCCTGATCCACAGCGTCACGCCGCCATGACCAGCCTCAGCTGCAGCCCCAGCGAACTCGCCACACGGCTGCTGGCCGGTGAGGCGGCGATCCTGCCAACCGACACCCTGCCAGCCCTCGCCAGCCGACCTGAAGCAGCCAATCTGCTCTGGGAACTGAAACAGCGGCCCCGTCACAAGCCCGTGATCCTGATGGCAGCCACTTCCGAGG
>JBDKGF010000148.1:0-15739 GCA_039798305.1 Cyanobacteriota bacterium | reverse complement strand
CGAAGACGCTGCGGGCGCCGATCTCCTCCGCCAGGTATTCGGCCACGGCCCAGGCGATCGACAGACCATCGAAGGTGGCTGTGCCGCGCCCGATCTCATCGAGCAGCACCAGCGAGCGAGCCGTGGCGTGGTGAAGGATGTTGGCCGTCTCCGCCATCTCCACCATGAAGGTGGATTGGCCTGCGGCCAGATCGTCGCCGGCTCCCACCCGCGTGAAGATGCGATCGGTGATCCCGAGCCGGGCGCTGCTGGCCGGAATCCAGCTGCCGATCTGAGCCATCAGCTGCAGCAGGCCCGTCTGCCGTAGATAGCAGCTTTTGCCGCTGGCATTGGGACCGGTGAGCACGATCAGGTCTGGATGGCTGGTGGCTTGCGATTCGGCACCGGAGCCCAGCTGGATGTCGTTGGGGGTGAAGGGCGCCTCCACCAGCAACTGCTCCACCACCGGGTGGCGGCCCGCTTCGATCTGCAGCAGACGCGCTTCAGGCCCTGAGGGATCGGTGAGTTCAGGGCAGCAGTAGCCGCTGGTGGCGGCCACCTCCGCCAGGGAGGCGATCGCATCCAGTTCGGCCACCAGCCGGGCGGCGCCACGGATCGGTGCGGCCTGCTCACCCACCCGGCTGCGCAGCTCGCAGAACAGCTCGTATTCCCGCTGCGCGGCCCGGGCCCTGAGCTGGAGGATGCGGCCTTCGCGGGCCTTGAGCTCGGGGGTGACGAAGCGCTCCTCGTTGGCGAGGGTCTGGCGGCGGATCCAGTGCTCGGGCACGGTTCGCGCCTTGGCCTTGCTCACCGCCAGGAAGTAGCCGAAGGTGCGGTGGTACTGCAGTTTGAGCGTGCTGATCCCGCTGTTGGAGCGCTCCAGAGCCTCCTGCTGCGCCAGCCAGGTTTCCTGATCGTCGAGCTGGTTGCGCAGCCCATCGAGCTGGGGATCAACGCCGTCGTGAATCAGGCCACCCTCGCTGAGGCTCAGCGGCGGCGTGTCGAGCAGCTGGTGGCGCAGCTCGGCCGCCAGGGCTTCCAGCTCCGGCCAGGGACGCGCTAGCGCCAGTAACGGCGGGCTGCTCACCGGTTCACGGCGGCCAGAGGTGGTCTGCGTGGCTGCACCACTGATTAGTGCTGCCAGCTGGGGCAGCCGCTCCAGGCCATCGGCCAGGGCCACCAGATCTCTGGCGGAGGCGGTTCCGGCCCCGGCCCGCCCCGCCAGCCGCTCGAGATCGCCCATGGGTCGCAGCAGCCGGCGCAGGCCCAGCCGCAGCTGCCTGTTGTTCACCAGTTCGCTGACCCCGTGTTGCCGGCTCAGGATCGCGGTCTGCTCCACCAGCGGCGCCTCGATCCAGCGGCGCAGGCAGCGCCCACCCATGGCGGTGTGGGTGCGATCGAGGGCCCAGAGCAGTGAGCCGTGCAGGCCGCCCCCCAGTTGCGTGCGGGTGAGTTCGAGGTTGCGGCGGGTGGCGGCATCGAGCACCAGCTGATCGCCGGCCTGCCAGGTGGTGGGCAGCTCCAGGGGCACGCAGGTGCCTGGCTGGGTGTCATCGAGGTAGCACAGCAGCCCGCCGGCGGCCCGCATCCCCAGGGGCATCTCGCCCAGGCCGAGGCCATCCAGGCTGGCCAGCCGAAACCGCTGCAGCAGGGTGTTGCGCGCTTCCGCTGCGCTGAAGGGGGTGCGGGGCAAGGCCGTGAGCCGCAGAGCGTCCGGACACCAGGCCGGTATGGCATCAGTGCTCGCCGTGCCGGCTTCGCCAGGCCAGAGCACCTCGGCGGCCTCCACCTGCAGCAGTTCCTGGTGGAGCAGATCGCTGCCATCGCGCTCGGTGACGCGGAATTCGCCGGTGCTCACATCCGCCACAGCAAGCCCCCAGCGCGACTGCTCGCACACCACGGCGCACAGCCAGTTGTTGCGGCGTGCACTGAGCAGACCCTCCTCCAGCACGGTGCCGGGGGTGAGCACGCGGGTGATCTCGCGCTTGAGCAGTGCCCCCTTGGCAGGGGTGTTCTCCACCTGATCGCACAGGGCCACGCTCAGGCCGCGGCCCACCAGCTCGGCGCAGTAGCGCTCGGCGGCGTGGTGGGGGATGCCTGCCATCGGCACCCGACCGATCGCCTTGCCCCCCTCCTTGCCCGTGAGGGTGAGCTCCAGCAGGCGCGACAGCTGGATCGCGTCTTCAAAGAAGCACTCGAAGAAGTCGCCCAGGCGATAGAGCAGCACCCGCTCGGGGTGGGCCGCCTTGAGCTCCACGTAGTGACGCAGCATCGGCGTGAGCTGCTCGCGATCCACCAGGCTGTGGTGGTGCCAGGGGGGGAGATCGTTGTCGTCGCTGCCGGTTGGCTCCGTCGTCGGAGCGGCCGCCTGCAGCGGCTCCTGCGTTGGATCCTTGCGCTGTCTTGGCCGTCGACTGGCGTCCTCAGCGAGAGCGCTTTCATCGAGCGGGTCACACGCCGCCTGCGCATCGGATTGCGCTCCTGACCCCTGCGCTGCTCTGGAGGCGGGAGCCGAGTCGCTGGGTTCAACGGCAAACAGCAGTCCCTGCAGGGCCAGTTCCGGCTGCTGCGGGGAGGGTGCGGCCAAGACAGACGGGCGGGCCCACGATCGTAGGTCGATCACCCGGCGGCGTTCAGCGCCTGATTTGACGCTGCGACCCAGGGGAGTGGGCCACAACTTGTGAAGGAACCCGCCCCGCCACGCCGCTCAGCCTGAACCTGCGTGGGAGAATCCACCAACTGCTCGGCCGGCGCCGCCGCTGTTCCATGACGATCCTCAACACCCTCACCGTTCTGGCTCTGGTGGTGATGTCGTTCGCCCTGATCGTGGCTGTGCCCGTGCTCTACGCCAGTGAGGACACCAGCGGCCGCTCCAACCGTCTGATCCTGCTGGGCGGCCTGGCCTGGGTGGCTCTGGTGCTGGTGAACTGGGGGATGAGCTTCTTTGTGGTCTGAGCGGCTTCGCCAGAGCACACCGGCCTGAGTTCTGAAGCGATGCCTTCGTAGGCTGCCTCCAGTTCACGGCCAGTCCGCGTGACCGTTTTTGAAGGCCAGTTCGTTGGTGCCCAGTCGCTGCGGATCGCGATCGTGGTGGCCCGCTTCAACGATCTGGTCACCGCCAAGTTGCTGAGCGGTTGCCTCGATTGCCTGTCGCGCCACGGCATCGACACCTCCTCGAGCAGCACCCAGCTCGATACCGCCTGGGTGCCCGGCAGTTTTGAGATTCCCCTGGTGGCTCAGCGCCTCGCCGCCAGCGGCCGCTACCAGGTGGTGATCACCCTCGGTGCTGTGATCCGCGGCGACACCCCCCACTTCGATGTGGTGGTGGCCGAGGTGAGCAAGGGCGTGGCCGCTGTGAGCCGCGATACCGGTGTGCCCGTGATCTTTGGTGTGCTCACCACCGACACGATGCAGCAAGCGCTCGAGCGCGCCGGCATCAAGAGCAACCTGGGCTGGAGCTACGGCCTGCAGGCGATCGAGATGGGCAGCCTGATGGCTGCGCTTCCGGGCTGAGGCGTTGCAGCTGCGGCTGCAGCACCAGGTCCATGAGGCCGTGGATCTCGGGGTTGCTGGGGTTCAACAGCTGCAGGCTGGCGTGAATCAAGCCCATGGTGTTGCGCTCCTTCAACCGTAAGCGGCTCTCAACGGTTCAGTGCCACCGCTGTTTCACAGGGGTGCGGCGTTGCTGCGTGCCAACATCTCCCCAGCACGCCCGATCTGATGACCCAGCCACGCAAGGGCATCATCCTGGCGGGTGGCAGCGGCACCCGTCTGCATCCGATCACCCAGGCCGTCAGCAAACAGTTGCTGCCGGTGTATGACAAGCCGATGATTTATTACCCGCTCAGCACCTTGATGCTGGCGGGGATTCGTGAGGTGTTGATCATCACCACACCCCACGATCAGGCGGCGTTTGAGCGGTTGCTTGGTGATGGCGCTGCCTGGGGCATGGAGATTCAGTACGCCGTGCAGCCCAGTCCGGATGGCCTGGCGCAGGCCTTTCTGATCGGGGCTGCCTTTCTGGCGGGGGCCCCGGCGGCGCTGGTGCTCGGCGACAACCTCTTCCACGGAGATACCCAGCTGGGCCGGGGCATCGCTGCGACCTCGGGCGCCACGGTGTTCGCCTATCCGGTGCGGGACCCCGAGCGCTACGGGGTGGTGGAGTTTGACGGCAGCGGCCGGGTGCTCAGCATCGAGGAGAAACCGGAACGGCCCAAGTCGCGTTATGCCGTCACCGGCCTCTACTTCTACGACGATTCAGTGGTGGAGCGGGCCCTGCGCGTGGTGCCCTCTGCTCGCGGTGAGCTGGAGATCACCGATCTGAACCGCCAGTATCTGGAGGAGGGGTTGCTGCAGGTGGAGCTGATGGGCCGCGGCATGGCCTGGCTCGATACCGGCACCTGCGATTCGCTGCACGAGGCCTCCAGCTATATCCGCACCCTGGAGCACCGCCAGAGCCTCAAGGTGGGCTGCCCGGAGGAGGTGGCCTGGCGCATGGGCTGGATCACCGGCGATCGCTTGCAGGAGCTGGCTCAGCCGTTGCGGAAGAGCGGTTATGGCGATTACTTGCTGCAGCTGTTGGAGCAGGATCAACCCTTCCAGCAGGCGCGCTGATGAACGCTGAACGGCTCCAGACGACGGCCAGCACCACCCTGGAAGGTCCGCTGCTGATCACGCCGCGGGTGTTCGGTGATGAGCGGGGTTTCTTCTTCGAGAGCTGGAACCAGCGGGCCTTTGCTGCGGCCCTTGAGACCGATGGTCAGGTGGTGCCTGAGTTCGTGCAGGACAACCACTCCCGCTCCAGCTGCGGTGTGCTGCGCGGCCTGCACTATCAGCTGCCGCCCCATCCCCAGGGCAAGCTCGTGCGCTGCGTGCTCGGCGAGATTTTTGATGTGGCGGTCGATATCCGCCACGGTTCAGCCACGTTCGGCCAATGGGTGGGCGCTCGTCTCAGCGCCGCCAACCACCAGCAGCTCTGGGTGCCGGCGGGCTTTGCCCACGGCTTTCTCACCCTGAGTGAGCACGCCGAAGTGCTCTACAAAACCACCGACTTCTGGAGCCGCGACTGCGAGCGCGCCATCCGCTGGGACGACCCGCAGCTGGCGATTGGCTGGCCACCGCTGGAGGCTGCAGCGGCTCCCTCCGCACCGCTGCTGTCGGAGAAGGATGCGTTGGCGCCACTGCTGGCGGATCTGAGCACGCAGGATCTGTTCAGCTGAGCAGAGCCTCCCTAGGTTGTGTGTACTTACTCGTACACACATGGCCGCATCGTTGCCGAGTCGCGTGTTCATGAACGGCAATAGCCAGGCTGTGCGGATCCCCGCGGAGTTTCGCCTGAGCACGGATCAGGTGCAGATTTCGCGCACGTCGGAGGGGGATCTGATCATTCATCCCTGTCCGCCCCAGCGCGGCCAGGCGCTGCTTGAGGCCTTGGCTGGTTTTGATTCAGACTTCGTGCAGCAGCTCGAGCAGGTGCGGCGGGAGCAGCAGCCCATGCAGGAGCGTGAGCAGCTGTGATCTACCTGCTTGACGCCAACATTCTCATCTACCTCATTAAGAACCGGCCGCCCCAGGTGGCAGAGCGGATTGATCAATTGCCAAGCAGCGATCGATTGGCTATGTCATTCGTGACCTGGGCTGAGTTGTTGCAGGGGGCGGCCGGCAGCACGCGCCGCGTTGCCGTTGAGCGTCAGCTCGAGGCTGTGGCCCGGCAGGTGGAGGTGCTCGCGGAAGATGATCTGCAGATCTGCAGCCATTACGCCGAGCAGGCCACAGCGCTGCGCCGGGCCGGAACCCCCATCGGTGCCAACGATCTCTGGATCGCCTGTCATGCCCTGGCCTTGGGGGCCACTCTGGTTACGCATAACCTGCGCGAGTTCAGCCGGATCCGTGGGCTGTCTCTGGTGGATTGGGCGGAGGAGCCATGAAAGTGATCATCACCGGTGCTGCAGGCCAGCTCGGTCAGGCGCTGCGCCGCTGTGCTCCCGCCGCGATTGCTGGTGAGCCGGTGGAGTTGATCCTCACCTCCCGCGTTGGCGGCGAGGCTGCGTTGCCGTTGGACCTAGCCGACGCCGCGGCCTGCCGCGCCCTCGTGGAGCAGCACAAGCCTGATTGGCTGATCAATGCGGGTGCCTACACGGCGGTGGACAAGGCGGAGAGCGAGCCGGAGCTGGCCCGGGCGGTGAATGCGGGCGCGCCCGCCGCCTTTGCCGAGGCGTTGCAAACCACCGGCGGGCGCTTGCTGCAGGTGAGCACTGATTTTGTGTTCAACGGCGCGCAAGGTTCGCCCTATCGCCCCGATCAGCCGGTGGATCCGCTGGGGGTGTATGGCGCCACGAAAGCTGCAGGCGAAACCGCCGCAGCTGCGGCACTCACGGCTCCGCAGCTCTGCATCCTGCGCACCAGCTGGGTGTATGGCCCGGTGGGTAAGAACTTTCTGCTCACGATGCTGCGGCTGATGCGGGAACGGGATCCGCTGGGGGTTGTGGCCGATCAGCTGGGCTGCCCCACGGCTACCCAGGGCCTGGCTCAGGCCTGTTGGGCTGTGCTCGAGCATGGTGTCAGCGGTGTGCAGCACTGGAGTGATGCCGGCGCTGCCAGTTGGTACGACTTCGCTGTGGCCATCGCGGAGTTGGGCCAGGCGGCGGGGCTGCTGGAGACCCCAGCCCGGATCAACCCGATCACCACTGCCGACTACCCCACACCGGCGCAGCGGCCCAGCTACTCGCTGCTCGACTGCAGCGCTACCCGTCAGGCCCTGCAGCTCCCCCCCCTGCACTGGCGTGAGGCCCTGCGGCAGGTGATCGGCGATGTCGTGGCGTAATCCGCGCCGCATCCTGCTGGTGTGCGCCGGGCTGGATCTGCTCGGGTTGAGTGGTCTGGCGGCGCTGATCAGTGTGTTCAAGCCCGTGCCGTTGTTCCCGCAGTTGGGATGGTTGCTGTTCACGGCTGGGGCGTATCTGGGCCTGGGCTGGTTGTTCGGCAGCTACACGGTGCTGCGCTGGCGCCGGCTGCCGCTGGCGGCCGTGTTGCAACGGGTGCTGATCACAGGGGTGGTCACGTTGGTGGTGGTGGCCTTGGCGCGGTTGCTGCTCAATCCGCCGGAGCCGGTCTGGCTCGTGCATCGCAGCACCCAGGCGGCCTGGTTGTTGCCGTTGATGGTGTGGTCGTTGCTGATGCGGGGCCTGCTGCGGCGTGGTGTGTTGCTGCCGCCGGAAGCGCAGGTGGCGCTGGTGGGGCCGGCCGATGAGCTGCAGCCGGTGCTCGAGGCCTGGAGTCGCACACCTGTGCGCCAGCCGCTGCGCTGCCTCAGCCTGCAGCAGGCTCTTGATCTCCCGCCGCCGGTGGTCCTGGCGCTGGCCCCTTCTCTGGACCAGAACCCCCAGCAGCGCGCGTTGCTGGAGCGCCTTGAGCAGCGGGATCCGCGCGATACCAGTCTCACCACACCGCTCAACCTGCTCGAGCGTCAGCTGGAGCGGTTGCCCCCCGGGCTGTTGCCGGAGCCCTGGCTGAACTATCAGGAACTGCCCTGGAACCGGGTGTTCAGCCTGGAGCGGCAGCTCAAGCGCGTGGCGGATCTGTTGGTGGCTGTGGGCTTGCTCACCCTCACCAGCCCCTTACTGCTCCTGGCAGCCCTGTTGATCTGGCTGGAGGATCGGGGGCCGGTGTTCTACGTGCAACAGCGCAGTGGCTGGCTGGGGCGCAGCTTCCAGGTGTTCAAGTTGCGCACGATGCAGGTGGCGCCAGCGGATGCCCCCCCGGCCTGGACCATGCCGGGTGATCAGCGCATCACACGGGTGGGTCTGTGGTTGCGGCGGCTGCGCCTGGATGAGCTGCCTCAGCTCATCAATGTGCTCAGCGGCGACATGAGTCTGATCGGGCCGCGGCCTGAACGTCCGGAATTCGAGCAGGAGCTGGAAGCACGGATCCCCCACTACCGCAAACGCCACTGGATGCGTCCTGGCCTGAGCGGCTGGGCCCAGGTGTGCGCGCCCTATGCCGCCAGCGTGGAGGATTCAGAGCTCAAGCTTTCTTACGATCTTTATTACTTGAAGCACTTCAGCACCTGGCTGGATCTGATCATTCTGTTCCGAACGATTAAAACGGTGCTCAAGGCTGGGGGGCGTTGACAGGGTCGCACAGGTAGATGTGCCAGCGTTTGATCATCCGATGCTCCCGGGTTTTACAACTTGGGGCCAGGGATGTTGCATGGATGGGTTGTCTGCTCACCACGGCTCCTATGGGGAGTCCCCCAACCAACTGCTTCGCATTACGCAGCACGATGGTTGGGTTGAGGTTGAGATTTGGCCAATCAGGCCTTGTGAAGGCACGTCTCTGGCTGTGATAAGCAAAGGCTGAGCTCCAGTCGTCACCGAACACCAGGATGGCTGAATCGGTTGGGGTTTTGTTTTGAATTAGATTACCGATGGCTAGTTTGTCGCTGTTCATTCTCTGGGCTCTAGGCCAATCGTTGATGTAGAAGGTCTGCAGGTTGGCGATGATCACGAGCGTTAGCGCAGCGATCACTAGCATGGTCTGGATGGATCGCTGGCCCGCTCGATCCAGCAACGTGCCGGCCGATCCTGCCAGAGCCATTAGCAGGAAAATCTGATTGCTTGCCTGGTAATAACTGTGGGCGATGTGGAGGTTAGTAAAGATCAGTAGCGGTGCAAAGGCCAGAAACACACAGGCCAGTAGGAAAGTTTGCACGGTTTTGTTGCTGCTCCACAGGCCGGCTCCGATCAGAGCGGTAATGGGCAGGGCCCCCAGCGGGGTGAGCATTCGCTGTAGCACCACGTCTTGCCAGAGCTGTGGTTGTAGCCGTTGGCTCAGTTCGCCGAAGTTCCAGGCCCTCAGAGCTGATGAGGTGAGTTGTGACCCGATCGGATTGAGTTGCTTGAGGGCGTCAGCATGGTGAGTCCAGCTGTAGAGCAAGGCAAAGGCCAGAGCCATCCCGCTTCCCACGAACAGCTGTTGGCCGATCCCCTGCCGGCTCTTGAGTGTTGTTTTGTTCTGCCAGATCCAGTCGCCACCCATCAGTATCAGAGCGGGCAAGGCTGTGGTTGCTTTGACCAGCAGAGCCAGGCTTAGGCTGATGGTGAAGACAAAGGTTAGGACGTTAACGCTCTTCGCCGAACCGATTTGGCGGATTTGGCTGTAGAGATCCATGCTCGCCAGCGTGAAGAAGAGTGCCGTACTTTCCATCAGAAAGGCACGGTTCCATAACAGATAGATTGATGAGCTGCAGTAGAGAGCGACGAACAGTCCCATGGCTGTGAAGCTCAGACTGAATCGTTGCATCAAGCGTGTGGCGTGCCATAAGCATCCAAAGCCAAACAGCACACTGAGTAGCCGCCCGCTGCTGCTCAGGTTCAGGCCTGAGAGCGAAGCCAGTTGGCGTGCCAGCCACTGAAACAGCGGGAATTCAAAGGGGATGCTCCAGGGCGCACCCACCACGGGTGTTTGGTAGTTGAGCAAGCCTTCCAGCCCTGGCTGCATGAACAACGCGCTCAGGGCTGTTTGGGTCTGGCGGAATTCGTGGCGATCGATCAGCGGCTGCTGCAGCGTTCCGAACCAGAACAGTCCGGCGAAGACCAGGCCTGCAGTGAGCAGCAGCCAGATCCAGTACGGCCTTTGCGGCATTGGTTCAGGAGCGGTGTGGCACCAGGCTGGCAAGGGCTGCAGCCGCTGTGATCAGCCACACACTGCAGAGGCGGCGCAGGATGGCAATGCTCAGGGCCAGGGCGGTGGGGATGCCGGCCTGGTTCAGCAGCAGGGTGGTGGTGGCTTCATTCACGCCTAGTCCACCTGGCAGGAGTGAGGCCATACCAGCGGCGCCGGAGAGCAGATAGACGCTGATGGCTGCGCTGGCGTTGATGCTGGCGACAGGACTGATCGCCTGCACTAGCAGCCAGAGAATCATCGATTCGAGGCCCCAGATGCCGAGGCTTACTCCAGTGGCGGGGAGGCAGGCACGGGCGAGGCGTCTACTCGGCAGATGCTGGAGCCGGCGCTCCCGCTGGCTCCAGAGCCAACGGCCCACAGCAGCGGTAAGCAGCAGCCCTAGGCCGATTATCCCCAGGGTGGTCGGTGGATTCCATCCTCCAAGCCGTTCCTGCAGCTGCCCGGGGACCAACAGCACTAACCAGATCACCACCGCTGCTGCATCGCAGAGCCGCTCTGCCAGGAAGGCATGAAACAGGTGCGTGCGGGGGTAGCCCAGTTGTTGATGGAGTTGTTGTACCCGCGTGAGTTCGCCCAGCTTTCCGGGAGTGGCGGTGAGTGCGAAACCCTGAAACCACACCAGCCCTTCCCTGCTGCTGGCGCCTCCGATCCCCTCAGCTTTGAGCAGCAAACGAAAGCGCGCATAGCGGCCTGCGTAGCTGAGGGTCAGGACGGCAACGATTGTGGGCATCCAGGCCGGCAGCCGGGCGATGCCGCTGAGCAGGGTGCTTTGGGTAGCTGGATCCAGCTGCAGCAGCCCGGTGAGCGCAAAGGCCAGCAGTGCTACAGCAGCGAGGCCGAACCAGCGCCTCGTTCCGGTCGCCGTCGCCGGGTAAGGGCAGGCCACGGCGCTAAAGCTGCGCCAGTGGGGATGCACAGCACGTTGCAGCAGTTCTCGGTCGCCGCGGCTGTCGCCGTAGGCATGTAGCTCTGTGCTGCTGAGTGGTTGTTGCAGCCATTGCTCCACCCGCCGGATTTTCTCTGGCCCCTTGCAGTTGGCTGAGCGCAGCTCAAGCGGCGCACCGCTGCAGGGATCCGTGGTTTCCGTGGCGATCAGCTCCACCTCCAGCCGCTCGGCGATCGGCTGCAGCAGGCAGCGGGGCGAGGCCGACACGATCACCAACCGATGGCCCTGTTGACGATGCCAGGCCAGACGTGCCAGGGCTTCCGGTCGCAGTCGCTGCGAGAGTGCGCTGGCGAGGGTCTGGTAGAGCAGGTGTTCCCGCTGCTCTGCTGAGCGCGTCTGCATGGCGGGGGTGAGCAGCACCTGCAGGAACACCTGCTTGAACCAGGCGGTGCTGCGCAGCCCGCTCTTCCAGAGCACCAGTGCCGGCAGCAGGCTGAGGCCATCTGTCAGCCTGCCAATGGGCGAGCGCACCAGGCTGTGCAGGATCAGCAGGCAGTCGCCATCGAGCAAGGTGCCATCGAAATCGAAGGCGGCGACCGGCTGGGATGCGGTGTGGGTTGGGAGCAACCCGCTCATGAGCGCTGGCGGAAGGAAATGTGTTTGTGGCCGAAGTAGCTGCTCAGCACCGGCACCGCCACACCGACTCCATGGGCGATCAGATCGCGCAGCACCACGATCCCGAGCAGGGGCAGCAGCCAGTTGCGCAGGCCCACGCTCACCAGCCAGGTCTGCAGTACAGCAAACAGATTCACCAGGGCGAAGGCGGCCAAGGAGCGGCGCACGCTGATGCGGCTCTGCAGGAAGACAAACTTCCGTGCGAGCACGTAGGCCGTGAGCATGCCCACGCCGTAGGCCAGCAACACCGCCAGCTCAAAGCGCAGCACCTGCGAGAACCCCACCCGGCTCACCACATTGACCAGGGCGGCCACCCCACCGGTGATCAGAAACAGCAGAAATTCACGCCGGGGGGAATGGGGTGTCTGTGTTGTGCGCTTGTTGTCCGTGCTGGCCGTCATCCTCGGGTGACCTGAAGGTCACGGCACATCTGGCGTGCGAGCTTGCGGCCGTAGCCCACGCTCTCGGCGATGCCGCGATCCTCCGGGTAGTACACCGTGGTGTCCACCGTGGTGACACCGGGCAGGGGGTTCAGCGGGGGCAAGCTGTGTTGGAAGTGGGTGCCGCACACGGGCTGGGCGTAGCGGTAGCGGCTGCAATGGCTTGCCAGCACGTCGGCATCCGTGAGATCGGGATTCATTGCTTTCAGGCAGGCGATCGAATCGGCAATGAAGGCTTGATCGGGGCGTTGATAGTCCGGATGGCTGGCGGGGATGTAGTACGGCACATAGGTGATGTGTCCCTGTAATGGCCGCAGATTCGAGAACTCGATGATGCCGGGAATCGCGAAGCGCGCGTCGTTGATGTTGGTCCAGAAATTGCCTGTGATCGGTTGGCGGGTCTGCAGCACCACGCAGGCGCAGGCCACAGAGATCTGGCTGGCGTAGCGCTGCACCAGAGCCGGATCGGCTCCGCCGGCCTCGAGCATTGGTGCCACCAGCGGCAGCGGCACCGTGGAGATCACCGCATCGAAATGCTGTTCGCCGGCTGCGGTGCGCAACATGGCGCCCTGCCCGGGTGCGTTGGAGCGGATGGCCTCCACCGGGCTGGAGAGTTGGATCTCGCAGCCCAGCTCCCGCAGCCGCTGTTCCAGGGCATCGATCCAGCGCTGGGAGCCGCCTTCCAAATAACCGAGCGTTTCCTTGAGCCAGCGGCGCGATTGCCCCAGGCGGCGGATCCGGCTCCAGATCCAGGCGGCTGAGAGGCTATCGCTGTGCTCGTAAAACTTGTAGGCAAACAGCTTCTGCCAGAGCAGGGCGTAGCCCTTGTCTCCCAGCCAGGTTTTCAGCCAGTCGGTGGCGCGGATGCCATCGAGGTGCTGCCAGCGGCGCAGGCTGAGGCAGCGGGCGGCGTGCAGCAGATAGCGCAGGCGGGTGAGCAGCGGCAGGCGGCGAAAGCTGAGCACTGAGCCGGCGCTGCCCCAGGGATAGAGGCGTCCATCCACGAAGAAGCCCATGGAGGTTTGCTTCCAGCGCAGCTGATCGGCCAGGCCCAGCTCTTGCAGGAGCTGGAAGAACGCCCCATCACTGAGGCAATGGAAGTGGTAGTAGCGCTCGAGGGTCTGCCCAGCGAAGTTGAAGCTGGCAGCCATGCCGCCCAGGCGATCATCTGCTTCCAACAGAACCGGCTTGGCTCCCTCGAGCGCCAGTTGATACGCCACCGCCAGGCCCATCGGGCCGCCACCCACCACCGCGATCGTTGGTGCCATCAGAAGGGAATCACCACCTGGGAATAGCGCGGATCCTGGTAGGTGATCCGCAGGGCATCGGCCAGGGCGGTGGGCTGCACCGAGAAAATGCTGGGCCAGTCGATCACCGCGAATTCATCACCGGCGGTGAGGGCCGTGAGCTGGGAGCGGGTGAAGGCGGGTTGGCGGCTGATCAGGGCCCAGAGCTGCAGCAACCAGCCGAACACTGGGATCGGCAGTTGGATGATCCAGGGGTGGGCGCCCACGGCCCGGCGCAGCTGGCGCATCAGACTGATGTAGCTCACCTGCTCGAGGCCGGTGATGTCGTAGGTGCCGTTGAGGGTTGGCTGCTCCAGGCAGCTTTGGATCACCTGGCAGAAATCACCCACGTACAACGGTTGGCGAATGAAACGGCCGCTGCCGGGGATCGGGAACACGGGCAGTTTCTGCATGAAGCGGGCCAGCCAGCCCAGGTGTTTGCGATCAAACCAGCCAAACATCAAGGTGGGCCGCAGGATCACCACCCCCGGCCAGCTGCGCTGCACCAGCTCCTCCTGGGCGCGCTTGGTGGTGGTGTACAGGTCGGTGGCCACGGAGTTCACCACCGAGCTGCTGATGTGCACGAGCCGGGGGATGCCCTGGTGCTTGAGCTGCTCAAGCACCACTTCGGTGGTGCGGATGTTGTTGCGCTCGAATTGGCTGGGGTCGGTGTTGCCGATCTCGGCCTGGAGCATCACGCAGGCGTCGCAGCCGGCCAGGCGGTGGGGCCAACTCACGCCATCGGTGCTGATGAGGTCTTCGCAGAGAAAGTCCACGGCCGGAAACAGTTGCCGGCCTGCTTCCACCGCCTCGCGTTTTTTATCCACCACCAGCAGTTGCCAGTCGGGGTGGTGCTGCTGGAGCAGGGCGATCAGGTTGAGCCCCACCAGGCCAGCGCCACCGGGAAGAAACACCTTCATCAGAGCTTCACGCGACGGGCCAGATCAGAGCTGAACACACCGCGGGGATCGAGCAGAGCCCGCTGCTGGCGCCAGGCATCGAGGCGTGGGTAGCTGCGCTCGAGCATGGTCGCCGATTGGCGTGAGTCTTTGGCCAGGTAGAGCCGCCCTCCGGCCTCCGCCACCTGCTCATCCAGTTGATCGAGCAGCTCAAACAGCCCTGGCACCGCGGCGGACACATCAGCCGCCAGCGTCCAGCCCGGCATCGGGAAGGAGAGGGGGCCGGGGTTGCTCGGTCCGAAGCGCTTGAGCACGGTGAGGAAGCTGGGGGCACCGATGCGGCGCAGGGCTTCGAGTGTGCCGCGCACCAGGTGGGCCGCGGCATCGGGCACGGCGAATTGGTACTGCAGGAACCCGGCCGGGCCGTAGATGCGGTTCCAGTTGCTCACCCCATCCAGGGGGTGGAAGTAGGGGCTGATCGCTTGCAGTTCGCCCGCGCGTTGTTTGGGCGCTTTGCGATACCAGGCTTCGTTGAAGGCCCGCACCGTCCAGGTGTTGAGCAGGCCGCCGGGCAACAGCGAAGGCGCACCGGCCAGGGCTTTGGGGTCGTAGTGGAGCGGGTCGGCTGCGCTGCCCTCCACCTGTTCACGGCTGGCATGGTCACCGCAGGTGAGAACCCCCCGGCCGGCCGGGTTGAGGCTGTCCACCCAGGCCACGCTGTAGCGGTAGCTGGCGTCGGCCTCCACCATCGCCGCCATTAGGGCATCGAGCTCGCGGAAGCGGGTGGTGTCCACGCTGATCAGTGAACTGCTGATCGGGATCAGGCGGAAGCAGGCCTCCACGATCACGCCGGTGAGCCCCATACCGCCGGCGGTGGCCCAGAAGGCTTCGGCTGTGGCTGGATCGCTCGGGCTGAGCAGGCGTAGTTGGCCGTTGCCATCCACCAGCTTCAGCCAGTGCACATGGTTGGCGAAGCTGCCTTCGCCGTGGTGGTTTTTGCCGTGCACATCGGCGGCGATCGCTCCGCCGATGGTCACGTTGCGGGTGCCGGGGGTGACGGGCAGAAAGAAGCCTGCCGGCACGATGACCCGCAGCATGGCATCGAGGCTGGCGCCCGCTCCGCAGGTCACGCAGCCGTTGGCAGCGTCCAGCTGGATGTGGTTGACCTCGGTGAGCTCCAGGACGGTGCCCCCGGAGCACTGGGCAGGGTTGCCATAGGCGCGGCCGAGGCCCCGGGCGATCAGGCTGGCGGGTGTTGCGGTAGCCACTGCGTTCTGGATCTGCTCAACGGCGCTGGGGCTGCAGAGCAGGGCGGTGGAGGGATCGGTACGCCCCCAACCCGTGAGCGTTGTGCTGTGGCCGCTGAGGGTTGTCGTCATGGCCTCAGAGCTTGGCGGCAACGCCGGCTGGCAGGCGGCGCACCAGGGCCATCAGCGGCGTCCACCACCAGGGGATCGTTTCGATGCCGCGGCGGAAGGGCTTGCGCAGCAGATCGCGAGCGATCTGTTCGGGTTTGGCGCAGAGCAGGGGCGGCGCCTTGCCATCCGTCATGGGGCTGGCGATGAAGCCAGCCTTAAGGATGCGCACGGCGAAGGGCGTGCCGTGGCAGCGCAGCAGCAGGCCTTCGCAGAAGCGCAGCAGGCCGGCTTTGGCGGCGCCGTAGTGATAGTTGGAGGGGCGGCCGCGATCAGCAGCCACCGACGAAAACACCCACAGAGCACCGGGCTTTTGGATGCGCCCGGGGGAAACGATCGCCGTGAGCCAGGGGATCAGGCCGGTGTAGTTGGCCTGGGTGATCGCCTGGGCCTCGGCGGCATCGCTGCGGGCCCGCTCGGCATCGCCCAGACTGCCGGCGGCCACGAGGTAAAGGTCGAAGGATTCGTTGAGCTG
>JBDKGF010000147.1:0-9850 GCA_039798305.1 Cyanobacteriota bacterium | reverse complement strand
CACGCCTGCCCAGCGCCGCGCGCTGCCTTATCTCAATGAGCGGCGCGCCGAGATCATCGTCCCCGGGGCGCTGATCCTGCAGACGGCCATGGACATGCTCGGCGTTCAGGAGCTGGTGATCTGCGAGCGGGCCCTGCGGGAGGGGCTGATCGTCGATTGGATGCTGCGCAACGATCTGATCGTGGATCGCTTTGCTTTCCAGAGCAGCATCCGTCAGCGCACGGTGCTGCATCTGGCCCAGCGCTACAAGGTGGATGTGCCGCGGGCCGAGCGGGTGGCGGCCTACGCCCAGAGCCTCTACAGCCGGAGCCAGGGCCTGCTGCACACCGACGACGGCAGTGGGCGGCAATTGCTCTGGGCTGCCGCCATGTTGCACAGCTGCGGCCAGCACATCAATACCGGGGCATATCACAAACACAGCTGGTATCTGATTCGCCATGGCGAACTGCTTGGCTACTCCGACAGCGAGCACCTGATGGTGGCCGCGATCGCCCGCTATCACCGCCGCTCACTGCCCAAGAAGCGGCATGAGTCGTGGCAGCTGATCGAAGGGCGGGAGCAGCGCCGCACGGTGGCCTCGATGGCCCTGCTGCTCCGGTTGGCGGTGGCGCTGGACCGCAGGCCCGAGCCTGTGCTGGCGGGCCTTCAGTTGCGGCGCGATGGGGACAACCGCTGTTCGATCCGGCTGGAGCCCATGCAGGCGGGGCAGGACCTCAGCCTGGAGCGCTGGAGCCTCGCTGCCTGTGCGCCTGCCGTCGAAGAGGCGATGGGGGTGCGTCTCAGCGTGGAGGAGCGCTGAAGCTCACCCAACGGATCTGATCGATGCGTCCCAGGGGCTTTCCCTTGGCTTCTCCACGGCTCGCAACCACCAGATCGGGCCGCCCGGCCAGCAGTTCAAGGCCAGCCGCGAGGGGGAACTGGCGCGTGCCCTTGAACGTTCCCTCAAACAGCACCTGACCCTTGGCGGTACGCACGGTGAGCCAGCTGGGCTGAGCGGCGCTGAGGGTGAGATCGGTGGGAGGCGGAGTTGGTTCGGCCTTGGGCACAACGGGCGCCGGGGAAGAAACGGGTTTGGCTGGACTGGTTGCCTTGGGCTGCTGGCGGCTGACCATCTGCGGTGCCTTCTGCCATCCCCACACACCGGCGGCGCCCAACCCTGCCAGCAAGGCCAGGCTGCCCAGCCAGCGGAGCACCGCCGTGCCCTGGTTGCTGCGGGGGCGTTTGCGACCTGCAGGTTCCGAGGCGCTCAGTGGAGCCGGTGCGGGTTTGAGGCGGCTGCTCATTTGCTTGAGCGGCGCCACCAGAGGGGTGGCGTCGATCCCGAGCGCTGCAGCGACCCGGCGTGCCTGGGCAATCACAAACACCAATTCCGGCAGCTGCTCCGGATCTCCGGATTCCAGGGCGTGCAGCTGTTCTTCCCCCATGTGCAACTGGCCCGCCAAGGCCTTGATGCTCAGGCCGCTCTGTTCCCGTGCTTCCCGAAGGCTCTGCCCCA
This sequence comes from Cyanobacteriota bacterium, assembly GCA_039798305.1. Classification (GTDB taxonomy): domain Bacteria; phylum Cyanobacteriota; class Cyanobacteriia; order PCC-6307; family Cyanobiaceae; genus Vulcanococcus. The sequence goes on along the minus strand of JBDKGF010000147.1, from coordinate 8,355 downwards.
GCACAGCCAGAGGATCGTTTGCCCCGGTGCTGCTTACCGCCGCCGTGTTCTGGTCCCCAGCGCTGGAAGGGGTGGCCTCACTGGTGTTCACGGTGAGTCGGCTGGGTCGTTGCCGTCATTGTGCCTTGAAAATAGCGCTCATCCAATGTGTTGCTGAAAAGAGCGGTTGTCGCTGAAAGTGACCAGCGGATTCGAATTAGTGGAGTGTTCCAGTTAGCGCTGCGTGAACGCTCAAGCTGGTCTGACAGTCCTTTGTCTGACACAAATAGATCTCTCCAAAGTTGTGGGGAGATCTGTTTGATCTTCAAATGGGCGATACTGGATTCGAACCAGTGACCCCTTCCGTGTGAAGGAAGTGCGCTACCACTGTGCTAATCGCCCGCTTGCGCTGATCGCTCGTGCCTTCAGACTTTAGAGCATCGCCGGCCGGGCCTTCCCCGCTCAGGCTCCACCGCGGAACAGGTGGTGATGGCTGGCGGAATAGAGGCGCGAGCGGGCCGCTCCAGGCGCGGCCAGCGCAGGACTCACCACATACAGCGTGGTGCGGATCAGATCGCGTTCCTGGCTGACGCGCGCCATCTCCGATAGGGGCACCACCTGGATCCATTGATCGGGCCAGCTCACCCGGTAACCGATGGCCACGGGGGTCTCGGCGGGGTAGTGGCGCAGCAGTTCTGCCTGCACTTCCTCCACGTGCCGGGCGCTCAGATACAGGCAGAGCGAGGCCTGCAAGGAGGCCAGATGCTGCAGTTCTTCCCGCTCAGGCACGCCCGTGCGCCCTCCGGCCCGGCTGAGGATGATGGTCTGGACCAGTCCGGGAATGGTGAGCTCGGCCTGCAGGGCTGCGGCCGTGGCCTGGTAAGCGCTCAGGCCAGGCACCACGTCCACGTCCACGTCGGCATCGAGCAGGCGGCACAGCTGCTCATGCAAGGCGCTGTAGAGACAGGTGTCGCCGTCGTGCAGCCGTACCACCCGTTGGCCCGCGGCGGCACGGTCGAGCATCACCGCCATCACATCCTCAAGGGTGAGCGTGCTGGTGCGAATCCGCTCGCAGGTCGCCGGTGCCATGGCGGCCAGTTGCGGATTCACCAGCGAATCCGTCCAGATCAGCACCTCGGCCTGTTCGATCACCCGTGCGGCACGAAGGGTGAGCAGATCGGGGGCTCCCGGTCCTGCTCCCACAATCCAAACCTTGCCGCTCATGCCTGTACTCCGCTGGGATCCGGCAGCGGTTCACGCCGGCCATACAGCCAGTAAAGACCGAAAGCGCCCAGGGCGATCAGTGCCAGGCTCACCAGCTGCGCCATCCGCAGGCCGCCGTCGCAGTAGGGGGGCGTGCCCATCAGGCAGAGCGGATCGATGCGCAGGCCTTCAATCCAGAAGCGCCCGCAGCTGTAGGCCACCAGGTAGAAGCAGCTGATGGCGCCTACCGGCAGGTTGATCCTGCCGCGAATTCCCCGCTCGAACAGCACCAGCAGCAGAGCCAGCACGCCGAGGTTCCAGAGCGATTCGTAGAGGAAGGTGGGATGGAAGCTGCTCTGATCGAGAAATTCAACCGGCCGGTTGGCGTAGGGAATCGTGAGCTTCCAGGGCAGGTCGGTGGGCAGGCCGAAGGCTTCCGAGTTGAAGAAGTTGCCCCAGCGGCCGATGGCCTGGCCGAGCGCCACCGAGGGCAGCAGCACATCAAGCAGGTTCCAGAAGGCGATGCGGCGCCAGCGGCTGTAGAGGATCACCGCCAGAGTTCCGCCGATCAAGGCTCCGTGAATGGCGATTCCACCCCGCCAGATCGCCAGCGCATCCAGCCAGTTGAGCTGGTACTGCCGCCACTCAAAGGTCACGTAGTAGAGCCGGGCGCCGATCACAGCGGCCAGCACCAGAATCGGCAGCAGATCGGCAATCAGGGCCGGGTCGATGCCCCGCTGTTTGCCGAGGCGGGTGGCCAGCAGCAGGCCCAGCAGCACGGCGACGGCGATCAGCAGGCCATACCAGCGCAGAGAAAAGGGCCCCAGCTGAAACAGCAAGGGCCCCGGTGAGGTGAACAAAGCGAGGGGCATCAGATGCCTTCGGCGGCCTGCACCTTTTCTACCTGTTTCTTCTTCAGCACCAGCATGATCTGGGCCAGGGCGACGGCAGCGAAGAAGGCCAGCAGCCCGTAGATGCGGTTGGGGTTCTGGAGCACCACCTCGGCATCGAGCTGACCGAAGCCACCCACGTTGGGGTCATTGGTGAGAGGGGCACCGGCAGCTACCACTTCGCCCACCTTGGCGATGACCGCAGGACCGGCGGGGATGGTGTCGCTGACGCTGTTGCCGTCGGCAGTCTTGATCACCACCACGGAGGCGCCGTTGTCGCCTGCATTAATGGCATCCACGGTGCCTGCGGCAGAAGCGGTGAAGACGCTGTTGTTGCTCTTCTCACCGGTGGGGTACACCTGGCCGCGGCCGCGGTTGCCGCCCACATGCAGCTGATACTTGCCGAAGTGGATGTTGCTGTCGGCAGCGGGATCAGGCGAAAGGATCGGGAACACGATCTTCTGGTGATCGTCGCCGGGCAGAGGACCCACCAGCAGGATGTTGGGGTTCTCCTCGTTCCAGGTGGTCACGTAGACACCGGCGGTCTCTTCCTTGAGCTCATCGCTGAGGCGATCAGCGGGGGCGAGGGTGAAGCCATCGGGAAGCATCACCACGGCACCCACGTTGAGGCCGGTGGGGCTGCCATTGCCAGCCACCTGCTGCACGGCGGTGTCATAGGGGATCTCCACTTCCACCTTGAACACCTCATCGGGGAACACGGCCTGGGGCAGTTCCACGTGGGTGGGCTTCTTCGCCAGGTGGCAGTTGGCGCAGGCCAGCTTGCCAGTGGCTTCGCGGGGATAGTCGTAGTTCTGTTGAGCCCAGAACGGATAGGCCCAGCTGGCCTGGGGAGCGGACAGCAGAGCGCCGAGGGCCAGCAGCGAGCTCAGCAGCAGGGAAAAGGGGCGACGCATGGGGCGGAAGGGCGAGGGTGAGATGGCTGGAAAGGAGATCAGACCCACCAGGGCTTCTCGCCGGTGCGGAAATCGGTTTCGGTCCACTGGCTCAGGAACACGTTGTCGCTCTCAACCGACACATGAGCCAGGGCCAGGGAGAGGGGAGCAGGGCCGCGCACCACCTTGCCGGTGGCGTCGTACTGGGAGCCGTGGCAGGGGCACATGAACTTGTTGGCCGCTGCGTTCCAGGGCACCACGCAACCCAGGTGGGTGCAGATGGCGTTGATGCCGTAGCTACCGATGGCATCGCTGCCCTCGACGATCAGATAGGTGGGATCGCCCTTGAGGCCCTGCACCAGGTTGCGGTCACCTTCACGGTGGTTGCTCAGCCAGCCGCTCGCGGTGACGGCGTTGCCCAGCTCATCCTTGGCGGCGGTGCCGCCACCGGAACCGGCGGCCTTGGGGGGAATGAAATAGTTCACCACCGGGTAGAGGGCGCCCAGGGCTACGCCGGTCACCGACCCGAAGGTCAGCAGATTCATGAATTGACGACGACCCATTCCGGGCACGTCACCACTCGAGGCGCTTGCTGGGATCTGGGTCATACGGGGCGGCGTGGTGGCCACTGCAACGTGGCGCCCATTATGGACGTTGCCCCTCCGGCTCCCGCTGGCCGGACTGGCCCCGCGCCGGCAGCCTGCAACATGCTGTTGCGCGCCCCTGCTCCCGTGACCCTGCCGCCCGATGCACCGCTCAGCTGCGCTGAGGTGCTTGAGATCCTGCGCCAGCGCTGGCAGGCCTCCTACGACCTGCAGTTGATCGTGCGCCGCGGACGCCTGTATCTCCAGGTGATGTGGGGCTACCTCGAGCAGCAGTCGTTTCCGATGACGGCCGAGCAATACGAAGCTCAGCTTGAGGAGCTGGTGGCCACGCTCAATGGCCTTGGGGTGGCCGGCCAGGTGCGCGGCTGGCTGCTGACCACCACGGATAAACCGCGTCTGGGTAAGGCGATGAACCTGGCGCTTGACCTGCCGGAGGGTCGGGCGAGCGAGTTTCTGCTCTAACCGCGCTGCACGACGCGAGCCAACCCCACACCCACCAGATAGAGGGCCGTGATCGCGCCACTGAGCAACAGCATCGTGACGGGATCGGTGGAGGGGGTGAGCACGGCGCCGGCCAGTGCCGAGGCCACCACCACGAAACGCCAGGCTGCCAGCATCGTCTGGGCCCGAACAACACCGAGGGCCGCCAGCAGCATCTGCAGCACCGGCAGTTGGAACGCCAGGGCTGTGGCCACCATCAGCAGCAGCACGAAATCCAGGTAGCGCTCGATCGACCAGAGCGGCTCCACCACATCAGCGCCGTAGCTCACCAGAAAATTGAGCGCGGCGGGCACCAGGGCCCACCAGGCGAAGGCCAGGCCGGCCATGAACAGCACTGCTGACCCTCCCACCGCAGGCGCCACCAGCCGCTGCTCGCGGCGCGTCAGCCCCGGCAGCACGAAGGCCAGGCCTTCGTAGAGCACGTAAGGCAGCGCCAGAATCAGGCCGGTGTAGCCGGCCACCTTGATCGACACAAACAGGAACTCACCCGGTGCCAGCTGCAGAAATTGAATGCCCTTGGCCGGCACCTCCAGCAGCCGCACCAGCGGTTTGACCAGCAGCAAGCAGCCCCCGGCCCCGATCACCACCGCCAGCAGGCTGCGCAGGATGCGGCGCCGCAGCTCCTCGAGGTGATCAACCAGGGTCATTTCCACCTCGCCCGGGACCTCCTCGTCGGGCGTGACCGGGGCTTCAGCAGCCTCGGGAGGTTGGATGCGGATCGGGGCAGGGGCGGGCAGCACGGTGTTGCCTTCGGGCCTGGTGTCGCGCTCGCTCATGACTTCAGAGGCTACGGGCCCCGGCGGCCAACAGAGGGGCCGCACGACCGGGTTCGGCCCAGATCACTGCGCCACCACGGTGCCGCACGGTGCCCGGTGCGGCACCGGGAATGCGTTGAAGTTCTTCGCAGGGCACCATCACCACCGCCACGCGACTGTTGCCGCGGGCACGGCTGAAGTGGGCGGCCACATCGGCAGCGGCCTGCAGATCCCCTTCGGCGCTGAGGCCCTCCGAGCCCTTCAGCACCACGTGGCTGCCCGGACACTCCTGGGCATGGAACCAGAGATCCCCGCGGCGAGCCTGCCGCAGGCTGATCCATTCGTTCTGGCGGTGGTTGCGGCCCACCTGCAGGCGCAGCCCGCTGGGGCTGGCCAGCTCCAGCGGGGTGGGTGTGCTGCTGGCTTGCTGGCGGCGTTGCGGGCGGCTGGGCCGACCCTGCTCCTGCAGGTTTGCGCACTCCTCCTCCAGGGTCTGGAGATGCTCGAGGGCTGCCGCATGACTGTGGCGTGGCCCTTGCTCCAGGAAGGTGAGGCTGGTTTCCAGCTGTTCGATCCGCTGGCGGTGCTGCTCCAGCCGCGGTGTGATCGCGGCCACGGAGCGCCGCAGCTTGCGGGCGCGTTTGTAGAGAGCCTGGGCTTCAGCCACCTGATCCCGGCTCGGTTGCGGCAGACAGAGCAGCGCATCGGCCTGCTGCTGCAGCTGATCGCTGTTCTCCACTTGATCGAGCAGCTGCTGCTGGTGCTCGAACTGATGGCGTTCGCGGTTGAGCATCAGCTCCAGCCGTTGCTGCAGCTGATGCTGGCGCTGCAGCACCTGGCGGCTGCCCAGGCGCTCGGAGTAGTAGGCCGCCAGGGCCCGGTTGATCACCAGTGGCTCCGCTGCTGGAGGGATCTGGTCGGATGAGGATCGTTGTTCCTGCCAGCAGCGGTAGGCGCAGCAGTGCCCTGGGCTGAAGCCGAAGCGCTTCTGCTCCAAGGCATTGAGCCAGGTTTGCCAGCGTTGCCAGAGCTCCTGCCATTGCGCGCTGCTCAGCTCGCCCACCGGTTGGGCCAGCCAGGCTTCGCTGCGCTCCGGTGTGTCGCCAGTGAGCTGTAGGGCCAAGGCCGGACTGATGCCCTGATAAGCGCTTTGCAGGGCTTTGAGCAGGGGCAGCGGCAGCAGGTTCAGCTGCGCTCGCCAGTGCTCAAACGTTTCATCGGGGTTGGGAGGCTCCCCGCTCAGCGGTGGCGGTGGGCTGTAGGCATCACCGGTACCGATCGGCCGCAGCCGCGATTGCTGTTGGCGCACCTGGCGGGCTGCCGCCACCACGCGCCGCTGCTCATCGAGCAGAAACAGATTGCTGTGGCGCCCCATCAGCTCCAGCACCAGCCAGCGCTGAATCGCGTCGCCGGGCCGCGCCGCAAAGCCCAGCTCCACCACCCGCTCCCAGCCGGGTTGCTCCAGGCTCACCAGGGCCAGGCCCCCCAGGCCGTGCTGCAGCTGCTGGGCCAGGGTGCTGCCATCGCCCTGCCGTGGTGGTGGCTCGATCGCCAGACAGCGCGGCGCCTCCGCCAACCAGCTCAGCTCCAGCCAGAGACGCTGCTCCAGCGTGCGAAAGCCCAGTTGCACGGTGTGGCTGTCGGCCTGCTGGGCCTTCTCGAAGCGGCTCGGCACCAGCAGTGGCTGCAATTCGCTCAGCACAGCCCGCAGGCTGGTGAGGTCCATCGCCTGAAGCGCGGCAGGTGCCATGGGCGAGGGCGATCGGACTGCGGCGGCACATCTACTCTGCAGGGCCGCGATCGATCGTTCATGGCTGCTGAGGCCTCCGCTGCCGGCCGGCTGTTTCTGATCACTGGTCCGAGCGGGGTTGGCAAGGGCACCCTGGTGTCGGCCCTGTTGCAGCGGCATCCCCAGATCTGGCTGTCGGTGTCGGCCACCACCCGCCCGCCGCGGAGCGGTGAGCAGGACGGGCAGCACTATTTCTTTCTGGATCGCGCCGCCTTCGAGGCCAAGGTGGCCCAGGCAGGTCTGCTGGAGTGGGCCGAGTTTGCCGGGAACTGCTATGGCACGCCCCGGGAGCCGGTGGAGCAGCACCTGGCCGCTGGACGGCCTGTGCTGCTGGAGATCGAGCTGGAGGGGGCCCGCCAGGTGCGCCAGAGCTTCCCCAGCGGCTTCCAGATCTTCATCAAGCCCCCCTCATTCGAGGAGCTGGAGCGCCGGATCCGTGGCCGTGGCACCGACAGTGACGAGGCGATCAGGCGACGCCTGGAGCGGGCCCGGGTGGAGCTGGCGGCTGAAGCTGAATTTGATGCGGTGCTGGTGAACGATGACCTGGATCGCGCTCTGGCCCAGCTGGAGCAGTTGATGGGGTTGCGTTGACGGCATCGGCGGCAACGCAACGCTCAGATTCCCTCTCAAAGCAATAAAAAAGCGGCTCGCAGGAGCCGCTTCAACATGGATTCAGCAGAGCGCTGCTCACATCGGGTGGAAGAGCAGGTCGGGATAGAAGCGGTTGAATTCGATCAGGATGCCGGCGGTCACGGTGAACCAGATGGCTGCGAAGACCGGAGCAGTGGTGAGGAACTTCTTCATCGATGGTGAGTAGATGAGGGGGAGATGCGTTCAGGCCGAGGCCTGATCAGCGGGGGGAGACGGTGATCTTGTCGTCAGCCTCGGTAAGCTTGCCGCTGGTGAGAGCGCCGAAAGCGGCCAGGGGCCAGGTGGCTGCTGCCAGGGTGCTCTTGAAGGCCAGGGAGAGATCGATCTGGATCTCCTTCATCGCGGCATCCTTATCGCCACGGATGGCCATCAGGTAGTTGCGGCCGGCCCAGCCGATGCAACCGGCGATGTAGAGGAAGGCGATACCGGGGATGATGAAGTCGCCGGCGTGGCTCAGGCGACCATCCACGATCAGGTGAGGCAGGCCATCGGCACCGCAGGAGGCCTTGCTATACATCGCAAAGCGAGCTTTGGCCTGGTCGGTGGTGGCAGCAGCGGCGCGCTGCTGGAAGCGGGCGCTCTCAGCGCAGGGGGTCAGACCGGCCACATCGGCTTTGGCCACGGGGGCGAAGCCGAAGATCAGCAGGGCGGAAATCAGAACAGCAAAGAGGCGGCGCATCGGGTCCAGCTGCTGCACGGCAGGATGTCACTTACGGACAGTACGAGGGGCGTTCAAACCTGATGCCAACCCTGCTGGCGCTCGAAACAAGTTGTGACGAGTCAGCGGCGGCTGTGGTGCGCGATCAGCGGGTGCTGGCGAGCGCTGTGGCCTCCCAGGTGGAGGAGCATGCGCGCTGGGGTGGGGTGGTGCCGGAGATCGCTTCACGCCGCCACGTGGAGGCCCTTCCCGGGCTGATCGAACAGGTGATGGCTGAGAGCGGGCTGGCCTTCAGCGAGCTCGATGCGGTTGCGGCCACGGCGGCCCCTGGGCTGGTTGGTGCCTTGCTCGTCGGTTCGGTCACGGCGCGGAGCCTGGCGCGGCTCCACAACAAACCGTTCGTGGCTGTGCATCACTTAGAGGGGCATCTC
>JBDKGF010000146.1:0-7190 GCA_039798305.1 Cyanobacteriota bacterium | reverse complement strand
TCCCCCTCGACCTGGCAGCAGCAGAAGCCACCCCCGTGGCTCTGACCGCTCCTGCCATCGGCTGAGGTTGATCCTCAACACGGTTCAATCTCGGTTGAATCGGAAGGCCCCCGCGAAAGCGAGGGCTTTTTGTTGTCTGGATCAGGCCTTGATCCAGGCCACCGGTTTGCGGCGCTTCGGATAGAGCTCACGGCACAGCGGGCAGATCGTGCCGTCGCAGCCGCGTGCCGTACAGAACTCGCGGCCGTAAAAGATGATCTGCAGGTGAAGCTTGTTCCAGGCCTGTTTAGGGAACAGGCGCTTCAGATCGGTTTCGGTGCGCGTGACGCTCACACCGCTACTGAGGCCCCAGCGCTGAGCCAGCCGATGGATATGGGTATCCACGGGAAACGCCGGCACACCGAACGCCTGGGCCATCACCACCGACGCCGTCTTGTGGCCCACCCCGGGCAGAGCCTCGAGCGCTTGAAAGCTTGCTGGCACCACACCGTTGTGCCGCTCCAGCAGCAACTCCGAGAGGCGTTTCACATTGCGGGCCTTGGTTGTGGCCAGACCCAGCTGACGGATGTGCCCCAGGATCTCGGCTTCCGGCAGGGCCGCCATGGCCTGTGGAGTCGGACCTGCGGCAAACAAGGCTGGTGTCACCTCATTCACCTTCTTGTCGGTGCACTGGGCACTGAGCAAAACGGCAATCAGCAAGGTGAAGGGATCGCTGTGATCGAGCGGCACCGGCGTGATGGGGTAGTGCTGCTCCAGCCGCTGCATGATCAGGGCAGCCCGCTCCTCTTTCCTCACCGGCGCTTCAGACTTCTCTCAGGGCCCAGTTTGTAGGCTCGCTGCAGCGCATTCAGCCCATGGGCAGCAGCTTCGGCGATCTCTTCCGCATCAGCACCTTCGGTGAATCCCACGGCGGTGGCGTGGGTGTGATCGTGGATGGCTGCCCGCCCAGGTTGGAGCTCGATCTGGAAGCGATTCAGGCGGAGCTGGACCGACGCAAACCCGGCCAGAGCAAGATCACCACGCCCCGCAAGGAAGACGACCGCGTTGAGATCCTCAGCGGTCTGCTCGATGGCGTCACCCTTGGCACGCCCATCGCCATGGTGGTGCGCAACAAGGATCAGCGCCCTCAGGACTACAAGGAGATGGAGGTGGCCTTCCGCCCCTCCCATGCCGATGCCACCTATCAGGCGAAATACGGCATCCAGGCCCGCAGCGGTGGCGGCCGCGCCTCAGCCCGCGAGACGATCGGACGGGTGGCGGCCGGTGCCATCGCCAAGCAGCTGCTGGCCAAAGCCCATGGCACCGAGGTGATCGCCTGGGTGAAGCGCATTCACACCCTCGAGGCAGCGATCGATCCAGCCACGGTGCGTCTGGAGGATGTGGAGCGCAACATCGTGCGCTGCCCTGATGCCGCCATGGCCGAGCAGATGATCGAGCGCATCGAGGCGATCGGCCGCGATGGCGATTCCTGCGGCGGCGTGATCGAGTGCGTGGTGCGGCAGGCGCCGGTGGGGCTGGGCATGCCGGTGTTCGACAAGCTCGAAGCGGATCTCGCCAAAGCGGTGATGTCGCTGCCGGCCACCAAGGGCTTTGAAATCGGCTCCGGATTTGAGGGCACGCTGCAGAAAGGCAGCGAGCACAACGATGCCTTTCTGCCCACCGGCGATGGTTCGCTGCACACCGCCACCAACAACTCCGGCGGGATTCAGGGCGGCATCAGCAACGGCGAGCCGATTGTGATCCGGGTGGCATTCAAGCCCACGGCCACGATCCGCAAGGCCCAGCAAACGATCAACGCCAGGGGCGAAGCCACCACACTGGAAGCCAAAGGTCGGCACGATCCCTGCGTGCTGCCGCGGGCCGTGCCGATGGTGGAAGCGATGGTGGCGTTGGTGCTGGCTGATCACCTGCTGCGCCAACAGGGTCAGTGCAGCCTGTGGTGATCAGCCGTTCGTGACCGGCGCGAGTCAGCTCACACCACTGAGCTGAGCAACGCCGTTACTGCTGGGCAACGCCGTTACTGCTGGGCAACGCCGGCGCTGCAGCACTCAGACGGCTCACCGCCTTCGCCATGCGACGTGCTGCCGAAGAACCTGCCGTGCTGCCAGCGGAGGCCTTGGCTTTCGCCGGTGGCTTCACAGCCGTTTTCTTCACCGGATTGCGAGCTGCTTTGGCCGGTTGGGGCTTGGCTTTCGCCGCAGGCTTGGCGGCTGGCTTGGCGGCAGCAGTGCGGCGCGTGGTTTTCACGGTCGGTTTGGCCGAGGCCTTCGGAGCGGACTGCGCTTTTGGCGTTGTGCCACCGGAGCGGGCCCGGTGACTGAGCACCAACGCCCACTCCGCATCACTGAGGTTGGCGGGCTTGCTGCCGTGGGCATTGGCCAGCTTGGCGGCCTTTTCGATGTCGCTGATCAGGTTCTTCCAGGAGGTGGCGAAGCGCTTGTCGGATTGCGATTTGGCACCGCTCTCCACCAAGGTCTCCACCACCCCAACGGCTGACACCTTCTTGCGGCGGCGGTTGAAGATCTCCTTCTGAAGCTGAGCGATCAAGGCGTCGGCCTTGTCGCTCAGCTTGATCGTGAGCTGAGACATGCAGACAACATCGTCTATCTCAGGGGTAGCACTTCGATCTCAGATTGACAACAAGTTGCTGCAGGGCCGGATCAAGCCGATCGTCGTTGAACAGGGCGCCGCCCAGGGCAATGGCATCCAGACCCGCCGCATACCCGTCGGTGGCGGCAGCGGCAGAGATCCCGCCGGCTGCGATGAAAAACGGCAACGGCCCCAGGGGCCCCGCCAAGGAGCGCCAGTAGCCAGGGCCCAGGCACGCCGCCGGATAGAGCTTCACCGCCGGCGCTCCCCACTGCACGGCAGTCACGATTTCCGTGGGACTGAAAACGCCTGGCACCAGGGTGATCGCCGACACCGAGGCTTGCTTGAGCAGAGCGCGATCGAGGATCGGCGACACCGCGTAGCCAAGTCCCGCGGCCAAGACGGCTTCCAGGTCTGGTGCAGAACGCACCGAAGCAGCCCCCAGCCGCAGCGAAGGAAAGTCAGCCACCAGCTCCCGTGCCATGGCCACCCAAGCGCTCGAAGCCTCCACAGCCAGCTCGGCATGGCAAAGGCCCGCCTGATGCAGCTGCTCGAGCTGCCGGCGGGCCTGGTGGATGGATGAAGGCCTGAGCACCGCCAGCAGGGGCTGGCGGCGCAGGCCGCTGATCAGGCAGGAGGGATCAGACGTACTCGGCCACCCGCACATCGCTGCGGATCAGCAGCTCCTGCAGGTCCTCCGCATCAACGGTTTCACGCTCCACCAGCATCTCGGCCAGTTCATCGAGCACTTTGCGGTTGCCGTTCAGAACGGCGGTGGCGCGCTTATAGGCCTCAGCCACCAGCTGGCTCACCTCCTCATCGATGGCGGCGGCGGTGTCCTCGGAGAAGTCGCGCTCGGCGGCGATGTCGCGGCCGAGGAACATCCCGCCCTGGCTGCGGCCCAGGGCCACGGGGCCAAGGCGATCGCTCATGCCGAAGCGGGTCACCATCTGGCGGGCCACGCGGGCCACCTGTTGGAGGTCGTTGGACGCACCGGTGGTGACTTCGTCTTCCCCGTAGACGATCTCTTCAGCCACACGACCGCCGAGGGCAACGGCCATCTGGTTCTGCAGATAGGCGCGGGAGTAGAGACCCGATTCCATCCGCTCTTCACTGGGGGTGAAGAAGGTGAGGCCGCCAGCGTTGCCGCGGGGAATGATCGAGATCTTCTGCACCGGGTCGTAATCGGGCATCAGCGCACCCACCAGGGCGTGGCCGGCCTCGTGATACGCCACCAGGCGCTTGCGCTTCTCGCTCATCACGCGGTCCTTCTTCTCAGGACCAGCCATCACGCGCTCAATCGCGTCGTTCACCTCATCCATCGAGATTTCGGTGAGCTCGCGGCGAGCAGCAAGGATTGCCGCCTCATTGAGCAGGTTGGCAAGGTCAGCGCCGGTGTACCCGGGAGTACGGCGGGCGATCTTGTCGAGGTCCACATCCTTGGCGAGAGTCTTGCCGCGGGCATGAACGCCGAGGATCTGGAGACGACCGGCGTAGTCGGGGCGATCCACCACCACCTGGCGATCAAAGCGGCCGGGACGCATCAGCGCCGCATCCAGCACGTCGGGACGGTTGGTGGCCGCCACGATGATGATGCCGGTGTTGCCCTCAAATCCGTCCATCTCGGTGAGCAGCTGGTTCAGGGTCTGCTCCCGTTCGTCGTTGCCGCCGCCGAGGCCGGCACCGCGCTGACGACCCACCGCATCGATCTCGTCGATGAACACGATGCAGGGGGCATTTTTCTTGGCCTGCTCGAAGAGATCACGCACGCGGCTGGCGCCGACGCCCACGAACATCTCCACGAACTCCGAACCGGAAATCGAGAAGAAAGGCACGCCCGCTTCGCCGGCTACGGCCTTGGCCAGCAGGGTCTTACCGGTGCCCGGAGGGCCCACCAGCAGCACGCCCTTGGGAATCTTGGCGCCAACTGCAGTGAAGCGATCGGGGTTCTTGAGGAAATCGACCACCTCGGTCAGCTCGAGCTTGGCGCCTTCGATACCGGCCACATCGCCGAAGGTGACCTGGGTCTGGGGCTCCATCTGAACCCGGGCCTTGCTCTTGCCGAAGTTCATGGCGGGGTTCCCACCACCACCCTGGGCGCGGCGCAACAGGAAGAACAGGCCGCCGAGCAGGAGCAGCGGGAAGATCAGCGAACCGATCGCCTGCTGCCAGGGCTGGGCCTGACGGGAGGGCTCAACCGCGATATCAACCTTGTGGTCTTCCAGGAGCTTGAGCAGGTCCTTGTCGGGGGCGAGATTCACCACGGCGCGCTGGCCGTTGTTCTCCACCACCTGGGCGGTGCCGCGATCGGGAGCGATCAGCACCCGCGACACCTCATTGGCCTCCACCGCCTCCACGAAATCGCTGTAGCGAAGCGTGCGCGGCGCATTGGCCGGGTCAGGACGGTCGAGGAAGGCCGTGCCCACGGCGATCACCACCACGGCCAGGAGCACGTAGAGGCCCGCATTACGCCAGCGCTTCTTCACTTGGATCTCCGCTGTGATTAAGGAATGTTAACCGCTCTCAGGCGGCAGATCGCAGAACCTCCACCACGCTGCGGAAGGCGAACCACTCGGGGATCTCCTCACCGCTGCGCAGCATCTTGCGGAACTGAGTGCCGCTGAGCTTCTTCACGTGCAGGCCGCGGGCCTCAGCGTGCTCAGCCGTGACATAGCCCTCCTCCTCGGTAAACACCAGGTTGAGGGAGGGCACGGTTTCCATGCCGAGTTCGGGAGCGTTGTCGCGGGCGAAATCCTGTGCCTGATAGGGGCCATAGAAGTCGTCGCCGCTGATCGAGCTCTTGCAGCCCGCCATGTCGCGGCCAATGATGAAGTGGGTGCAGCCGTAGTTCTTACGGATGATCATGTGCTGCAGCGCCTCACGCGGGCCGGCCATGTGCATCGAGTAGGGCAGGTAGGCCCAGCGGATGCGGGGGTTGTTCACCTCGGCCGCCAGACGCTCGTAGGTCTGGAAGCGCACCTCACCGGAGATGTCGTCGTCCTGGGTGGGGCCGCAGGTGGGATGCACCAGCACCACGCCGCCATCACTCACGTTGGTGGCGTCGAGGGCGCGGGTGAACAGCTCGTAATGAGCGCGGTGGATGGGGTTACGGCACTGGAAGGCCACCACGTCCTGCCCCTCGGGCAGTGTGGCGCGCACTTCAGCAGGCGTTTTGCAGGGGAAGACGCGCTGCGGGAGCTCCAGGCCCTGGATGGCACCACCGAGGTAGTAGCGACCGCGCTCGGTGGCGATCATCTTGACGGCGGGGTGCTCGAGCGAGGAGGTGCCGTAGCAACCCACGGCCTCGCGGGCCTTGTCGGGCTCCCACTTGCTCTCCACGGTCATCACCGCCAGCTCCTGGCCGCGGTAGGTGAGCAGCAGCTTGTGGCCCACCGCGATGTCGTCGCGCTGGGTGTCCATCACGATCGGCAGGCCGAAAAGGAGACCGCTGGTGGTGCGGTTGCTCTCCACCACCGACTGGTAATCCTCCTGGTGCATGAAGCCGCGCAGGGGCGAGAAGCCGCCCACCATCAGCAGCTCCACGTCACAGGCGTTGCGATCGGAGCACTCCACCACGTGGTCGACACCGGCCTTCACCGCCTCTCGCTGCTCCGCCGGCACCCGCAGGTCCACCAGGCTGCCGCCATGGGGTGCAATCAGGCCTTTAGTGGAGGCGACGGTGCTCGTCATGAGGGCGGGGGTTCAAGCGTTGCGGGCGATTCTCCCAGAGCGCGCTGGGGGCGGAGATCCGGCCAAGGAAAGGGCACAAAAAAAGGGGCCCCAGGGCCCCTTGCGATCAGACAGTGCTCGCGAAGCGAATCAGGCCTTCTCCAGGCGGCCATAGAGCTGGCCGACGACCTTCACATCGACGGGGTCATGGCTGCCCATGTCGGTATCCGAGGGCTGGACGGCGGTGAACACACCGGCGAATTCACCGGTAGCAGCATCCACCTTGGTGATGGAGAGGTTCATCTCACCAGTGCCATCGATGTAACGCTTGCTGTTCTCGCGGGCCAGCTCGTCGTCCTGAGCATTCAGGGCCACCAAGCCCTGGGCGTACTGCACGCCGGTGGTCAGGGCACGACCCTTGGGATCGAGGAAGTTGGAGGTGCGGTAGCTGGGAACGCGGTAGGTGCCGTTCAGGTCGGTGCTGGTGGTGATGGCGGCACCATCGGCGGTGGCATTCAGCTCCTTGCTGGAGAAGGTGAAGGGCACCTCTTCACCGCCGGGGAGGAGAACGGTGACGATCTGGAAGTCGATACCGCCCTGCTCCTGGAAGTTGATGCCGTTGCCGGTCACCGCCAGATCGCCATACACCTGGTCAAGGCTGGTGGTGAAGCGGGTGAGGATCTTGGACTCCACAAACTGCGCTTCCTGGCGCTTGTTGGCGGGTTCACCCTTCACATACACCTCAGAAGGGTGCATGCAGATCTCACGCAGCTGATATTTGGTACCCGCATCCAGGCTGATCGAACCACGCGCCGAATCCGGCAGGGTCGGGCAGTCGTTGGCCAGACCGGTGTTGTGGATGTCGTCGTAGGTGAGGTTGGCCCGATCAACAGCCTTGGCGCCGCCGCTGCAGGCGGTCACGAGGGTGAGAC
>JBDKGF010000145.1:0-3194 GCA_039798305.1 Cyanobacteriota bacterium | reverse complement strand
TACGACTTCCTCGCCGTGCCGGTGGTGGATCGCGAGCAGCGGCTGGTAGGGATCGTGACCGTGGATGACGTGATCGACGTGATCCAGCAAGAGGCCACCCGCGACCTCTACGCCGCCGGCGCCGTGCAGGCCGGCGATGAAGACGACTACTTCCAGAGCAACCTGTTCAGCGTGGCCCGCCGGCGGGTGGTGTGGCTTCTGGTGCTGCTCCTGGCCAACAGCGGCACTGCCGCTGTGATCGCCTCGATGGATGGGGTGCTCAAGCAGGTGGTGGTGCTCGCGGCCTTCATTCCGCTGTTGATCGGCACCGGTGGCAACGTGGGCGCCCAGAGCTCCACGGTGGTGATCCGCGGCCTCAGCACCCAGCGCATCCAGAGTCTCGGGCCCGCCAAGGCGATCGGGCGGGAGGCGATCGCCGGTGCGCTGCTGGGGCTGTTGATGATGCTGGTGGTGGTGCCCTGGTCGGGCTATGTGAGCGGCGGCAACTGGCTGGTGGCCAGTGCGGCCGGCATCAGCCTGGTGGCGATCACCACCCTGGCGGCCACCGCCGGCGCTGCCCTGCCGCTGTTGTTCAACCGCCTGGGACTGGATCCGGCGCTGATGTCAGCCC
Organism: Cyanobacteriota bacterium; assembly: GCA_039798305.1. Lineage (GTDB taxonomy): Bacteria > Cyanobacteriota > Cyanobacteriia > PCC-6307 > Cyanobiaceae > Vulcanococcus. The sequence goes on along the minus strand of JBDKGF010000145.1, from coordinate 2,584 downwards.
CCTTCATCGCCACCGCCACCGATGTGGCCGGCGTGTTCATCTACTTGCAGACCGCCAGCTGGTTGCTGAGCCGCTCGGGGGGCTGACTGAAGCCGGCAGATGCATGGGGCGTGACTTGATCCCCCGGCGTTTCCGATGGATCCGCGCGCTTTCTGAGAGATGCTTCACACTTCTTCAGGGTAAGCTTCACATCAGTTCACAGGCCTTGCCGTGGTCGTTGCTGTTGATGCCTCGGGGCTGAGCACCGATCTGGTGCGCTCCTACCTGCGTGACATTGGTCGCGTGCCCCTGCTCACCCATGAGCAGGAGATCACCCTGGGCCGTCAGGTCCAGGAGCTGGTGGCCCTGGAGGAGCTCGAGCAGGAGCTGGAAATGCGCTCCGGCGGCTCCAAGCCTGACCACGAGCAGCTGGCCCAGGCCGCTCAGCTCACCCCCCAGCAGCTCAAAAAGCGCCTGCGTAGCGGCCAACGCGCCAAGGAGCGGATGGTGGCGGCCAACCTGCGGCTGGTGGTGAGCGTGGCGAAGAAATACACCAAGCGGAACATGGAACTCCTGGACCTGATCCAGGAGGGAACGATCGGCCTGGTGCGGGGCGTGGAGAAGTTCGATCCCACCCGCGGCTACAAGTTCTCCACCTACGCCTATTGGTGGATCCGCCAGGGCATCACGCGGGCGATCGCCGAGAAGAGCCGCACGATCCGTCTGCCGATCCACATCACCGAAACGCTGAACAAGCTCAAGAAGGGCCAGCGCGAACTGAGCCAGGAGCTGGGCCGCACCCCCACGGTGACGGAACTGGCGGAGTTTGTGGAGCTGCCGGAGGAGGAGGTGAAGGATCTGCTCTGCCGCGCCCGCCAACCGGTGAGCCTGGAAACCAAGGTGGGCGACGGCGACGACACCGAGCTGTTGGATCTTCTGGCAGCTGAGGGCACGCAGCCGGAGGAGCTGGTGGATGGGGAGTGCCTGCGCAGCGACATGCGCGATCTGCTCGAGCAGCTGCCCGATCTCCAGTGCCGCGTGCTCAAGATGCGCTACGGCATCCCCTGCGCCGATGTGCCCGAGCCCGATGAGCCGATGAGCCTCACCGGCATTGGCCGCATCCTCGGCATGAGCCGCGACCGTGTGCGCAATCTGGAGCGTGATGGCCTCGCCGGCCTGCGCCGCCTCAGCGAAAACGTTCAGGCTTATGTGGCCGTCTGAACTCAGGTTTGCCGGCCCAACCGTTTAAGCCGTGGGCACCATCACCCGCGGCGGCAGGTTGAGCGTTCTGATCTTTCGTGCGAAGCCCCGATCGTCAAACGAGGCAACTGCCTCGCAGCCGCGGCAACTGGCGTGATGCAGGGCATCGGCAAAGTCCAAACCTGACCGCAAGCCAGCTACCGCCTGCTCCAGACTGGGGCGGTCTTCGGCTGTGAGGCAGGGGTTCTGGAGCAGCTGATCGAACACGCGCAGCACATCGTCCACGGCGAAGCGGTAGTAACCGCGGAGCACCCACTCCAGTTCCAGAACAACCGTTTTGGGAAGGTAGAGGGGTTGGCCTGATTCGATCAGTCGCCGCGCTGCCTGGCGCTGGCTCACCGTGGTGGCATCAGCGTCTGCTTCAGCCACGAAGTAGCGCGCCAGCACATTGGTGTCGAGCCCGATCATGGCTGAAGTAGTGAGGCCGGATCGAAATCGACCGGTACCGGAGCACGCTTGCTTTGGAGCAGGCCGAAGCCACTGGCTGGCATGGGCTGATTCGGGCGCCAGGCTCGCAGCTCGAGGTGGTCGCCCACCAGTTCAAAGATCACGCGACTGCCGCGCGCGAGCCCCAGCTGTTGGCGCAGGGCTTTGGGGATTGTGATCTGCCCCTTGCTGGTGATGGAGGAGGTGCAGGACGCATCCATGACGGCGCCTGAGGTATTACCGGGTAAGACTAGGCGCGAATGCGTGGCTGGACATGCCCTGGACCCCAGCGTTGTTGCGTCAGCAGCTGTTGCGCTGGTGGCAGGAGCATGGCCGCCACGACATTCCCTGGAAGCAAGCTCCAGGGGGTGAGCGGCCTTCGCCAGAAGATCAGCTCGATCCCTACCCCATCTGGGTGGCCGAGGTGATGCTGCAGCAAACCCAGCTGCAGGTGGTGCTCCCCTACTGGCAGCGCTGGATGGAGGCGTTGCCCACGCTGGTGGCATTGGCCGACGCAGAGGAGCACGATGTGTTGCTGCTCTGGCAGGGCCTGGGCTACTACTCACGCGCGCGTCGCCTACTGGCCGGCGCGCATGCATTGCATGCGCAGATCACGGCGGCTGAAAGCGGTGCAGTGGATCCAGGCGCCTGGCCCCAGGATCTCGACAGCTGGCTGGCGTTGCCGGGCAGCGGCCGCAGTACGGCCGGCAGCATCCTGTCTTCGGCGTTCAATCTCCCCTTCGCGATCCTCGATGGCAACGTGAAGCGGGTCTTGGCCCGGTTGATGGCCTGTGAGCGGCCTCCGGCGCGGGAGCAGGCCAAGTTCTGGCGCTGGAGTGAGCAGCTGCTCGATCCCGAACGGCCCCGGGATTTCAATCAGGCCTTGATGGATCTCGGGGCCACCGTGTGCACGCTCCGC
>JBDKGF010000144.1:0-3249 GCA_039798305.1 Cyanobacteriota bacterium | reverse complement strand
CCTATCTCGAGCGCAGCCTCGAGCGTTTCCCCACGGGAGCGCAGCAGGAGCAGCTGGCGTTGGCGGCTGGTTTCAGCCAGGCCCGTCATCGCCTGCTGGCTGCAGGTCAGATGGGTGTGCTGCAGCTGCTCGTCTGATCCTGTTGCGATCGGTCGCTGGGCAGAATCGGGGGCCGAGCGCGCCCCCGCCGGCCCCTTCAGGAGCAGATCGTGCATTTCCAGGACATCATCAGCACCCTCAACCGCTTCTGGGCTGAGCGGGGCTGCCTGATCCTGCAGCCCTACGACACCGAAAAGGGTGCCGGCACGATGAGCCCCCATACGGTGCTGCGGGCGATCGGTCCTGAGCCCTGGGCTGTGGCGTATCCGGAGCCGTGTCGCCGTCCCACGGATGGCCGCTACGGCGATAACCCCAACCGGGCTCAGCACTACTTCCAGTACCAGGTGCTGATCAAGCCCAGCCCCGACGGCATTCAGGAGACCTATCTGGCTTCGCTGGAGGCCCTCGGGATCAAAGCCGCCGATCACGACATCCGCTTCGTGGAAGACAACTGGGAATCCCCCACCCTCGGTGCCTGGGGTGTGGGCTGGGAGGTGTGGCTCGATGGCATGGAGGTGACCCAGTTCACCTATTTCCAGCAGTGTGGCGGCATCGACTGCCGGCCCGTCTCGATCGAGATCACCTACGGCCTCGAGCGTTTGGCCATGTATCTCCAAGACGTGGAGAGCATCTGGGATCTCTCCTGGGATGGCAACCGCTCCTACGGCGATATCTGGCTGCCGTTTGAGAAGGGCCAGTGCACTTACAACTTCGAGGCTTCGAACCCGGAGCGTCTCAAGCAGCTGTTTGCCATCTACGAAGCCGAGGCGGCGGATCTGGTGGCGAAGAAGCTGCCCGCTCCTGCGCTCGATTTTGTGCTCAAGTGTAGCCACACCTTCAACCTGCTGGAAGCTCGTGGTGTTATCTCGGTGACCGAGCGCACCGCCACCATCGGTCGCATTCGCAACCTGGCCCGTCAGGTAGCTGAGGCCTGGCTCGAAGAGCGCGAAGCGCTGGGTTTCCCGCTGTTGGAGCGCTAGGGCGCGGGCGGCACCGGCACGGCCGGGCCATCGAGGGTGTTGCTGCAGAGGTCGAGCACGATCCGCTGACCCACCGATCCTGGTGTGGGGGTGTCCCACCCCTGCCAGTTGCCATCAATGCGCCAGTTCTGGCGCAGGGATTCGCACTGCACTGCCACCGCTGTGGCGGCGGAACCCCGCAGGCCCAGGTCGCTGATCGATGGCTTTACCAGGGTGATGCGCACACCGCCGGGGTGCAGCTTCCAGCCCGACCAATCCACGGCGGTGGTGTTGAACCACTTCCAGCGGGCCTGGCCCGACTGTTCGCGCCACTCCAGCTCGGCTCGATCACGCCGCTCCGCTGGGCTCAGCAACAGCGCTGCCGCTGCTTCACCGCCGCTGCCCTCGGGCGGAGGCGGTGCCAGTTCGCTGCTGGCCGCGCGTTGGGGGCTGTTGGGGGCACCCGGCAGTTTCAACACCTGGCCCACCTGCAGCAGCGTGGGGTCACGGATGCCATTCAGCTCGATCAGAGCCTGCAGGTTCACGCGGTAACGCAACGCCAGCTGCTCGAGCGTGTCGCCCTCCACCACCTGGATCGTGCGCGGCTCACTCAACGCCGGTGCACCGGTTGCCAGCACGAGCGCGCACCCCAGAGCCAGCCACCGAACCCGCCGCTGCATCGCCATCGAGATCGCGGCTGAACCCTAGGGGAACACTCCAACTACTGCTGTTGCTGCGGCGCGGATGGGTGCCTTTGCTCTGGCCGGTGCATTGCTGGCGCTGGCCATCGGCGTGTTGCCACTGGCCGGGCCGATGCAGGCCGGCTTGCTGGCCCTGCTTCTGGGCGGCGTTGCCTGGTTCGCTCGCCGCCAACCACGACTGGGCTGCGCGCTGGTGTTGCTGATGCTGTTGCTCTGGGGGTGGGGGCTGCTCAATCAACCCCGGCCTGGCCCCAACGATCCTGTGCAGCGGATTCCAGCCAACGCCATGGAGCAATCCGTCGCCGTGACGGCGCGGCTGCTTGAGGATCCCCAGCTCGATCCCTCGGGCCAGCGTTGCCGGGCATTGGCTGCGCTGGCCGGTGGTCGCAGCGAACTGCAGTTCAGTCCCTGTGGGGCGTTTCGCCAGGGCTGGCGGCTGCAGCTGCAGGGTGTGTTGCGCCGGCTGCCGCCAGCTCCCCATCCGCTGCTGGCGGGGCCGGCCGAGCGCTTGCAGCGCCGGGAGGCCTGGAGCGCTCTGCGCGTTGAGAGCTGGCGGGTGCTGGAGCACCAGGCCACGCCAGTGGCGGATCTGCGCCGCCGCATGGCCGCGGCTCTGCAAACCATTGGAGGACCGGACGCCGGCGGCGTGCTCTCGGCCCTCGTGCTCGGCAGTGCAGTGAGCCCATTGACCAGTGAGGTGCGGGAGGCGTTCCGGGCGGCGGGTTTGTCCCATGCGCTGGCGGCCAGCGGTTACCACCTCACGGTGTTGCTTGGGGCCGTGATGCTGGTGGCCCGGGGCCTGGTGGCGCCCCTGCGCTGGGCCCTGGCCTTGGGGGCGATGGCGGGGTTTCTGCTGTTGGCCGGCCCGCAACCGTCGGTGGTTCGAGCGGTGTTGATGGGGGCGGTGGCCTTCGCGTTGCAGGAGAGCGGGCGCTGCAGTCGTCCCCTGGCGGTGATGCTGCTCTGCCTGCTGCTGATGTTGGTGATCCGGCCAGCCTGGTTGCTGGATGTGGGCTTTCAGCTCAGCGCCGCTGCAACGGCGGGCCTGATTCTTAGCGCCAGGCCTCTGGAGCAGCAGCTCCAGCGTTGGGGGCCGCCCTGGGCCGCAGGAGCCCTTGCGGTGCCAGTGGCCGCCTCGCTCTGGACGCTGCCGCTGCAGCTCCTTCACTTCGGCGTCTTGCCGCTCTGGGCTGTGCCGTCGAATCTGCTGGTGGCCCCCCTGCTCACACCGCTCACCCTCGGGGCGATGGCCATGGCGGTTGCGGCTGTGCTCTGCCCGCCGCTCCTGGTGGCCCTGGGTTGGCTGATGGTGCCACTCACGCAGTTGTTTGTGTGGCTGGTGCGCCAGCTGGCGGCGCTGCCCCTGGCGGAGTGCCCGTTGGGACGCCTGTCACCGCTGCTCGCGTTGTTGCTCGCTGTTGCCTTGGCGCCTTGGTTGCTGCCGTCCACGCGGCGATGGCGCGGTTGGGGAGGCGTGCTTCTGGGGGTGG
>JBDKGF010000143.1:0-2941 GCA_039798305.1 Cyanobacteriota bacterium | reverse complement strand
AGGAAGACATCGAGCGCGGCATGGTGCTGGTGAAGCCCAACTCCATCAAGCCCCACACCAAGTTCGAAGGTGAGGTGTACGTGCTGAAGAAGGAAGAAGGCGGCCGCCACACCCCCTTCTTCGCTGGCTACCGCCCGCAGTTCTACATCCGTACGACCGACGTGACCGGTCAGATCACCGCCTTCACCGCCGACGACGGCTCCAACGTGGAGATGGTGATGCCCGGCGACCGCATCAAGATGACCGGCGAGCTGATCTGCCCGGTGGCCATCGAGCAGGGCATGCGCTTCGCTATCCGCGAAGGCGGCCGCACCATCGGTGCCGGCGTGGTGTCCAAGATCATCGAGTGATCCTGATTCGGCTCCTGCCGTGATCTAGGTTCTGGGATGGAGATCGGGGGGTTTGCTTCCCGCCTCTCCATCCCATTGCGCACCTCGACAATCCAGCTTCAATCCCCCAGCCGCCTCGTGCTGAACGAGTGCTGGTTCTTGCTGACCTCTCCCGTCTGATCCATGTCCACCGCTATTGCACAGCAGAAGATCCGCATCCGCCTGAAGGCGTTTGACCGCCGCATGCTGGATCTCTCCTGCGAAAAAATCATCGAAACGGCCGATCACACCGCTGCAACCGCAATCGGCCCGATCCCCCTGCCCACCAAGCGCAAGATCTACTGCGTACTGCGCTCGCCCCACGTGGATAAGGACTCCCGCGAGCACTTCGAGACCCGCACCCACCGCCGCATCATCGATATCTACAGCCCTTCGGCCAAGACCATCGATGCGCTGATGAAGCTGGATCTGCCCAGCGGCGTGGACATCGAGGTGAAGCTCTGATCCGCTGACTCGTCGAGAGATCAGCCCATCGCCCGCCGCAAGGCGGGCTTTTTCATTGGCCGGTGCCGCGCGGCGATCAGCGACGCTCCCTAGGATTCCGACTTCCCCGAACTCGATGCCACGTGACGCAACTGGCTGTGCGCGAGCTGCCACTGTTCCCGTTGCCCGACGTGGTGCTGTTCCCTCAGGAAGTGCTGCCCCTGCACATCTTTGAGCCGCGCTACCGGATGATGCTGCGCACCGTTCTGGAAACGGACCGACGCTTTGGAGTGGTGCGCTGGGATCCCCAGGAAGGACGCATGGCCGATGTGGGGTGCTGCGCTGAGATCCTGCAGTGCCAGACCCAGGCCGATGACCGCAGCAACATCGTGACCCTCGGCCAGCAGCGTTTCCGCGTGCTGGAGGTGGTGCGCGAAGCTCCGTTCAAGGTGGGGCTGGTGAGCTGGATTGAAGACGAGCACCCCCGAAGCCACGACCGCTTGAGCGAGCTCTCCAGCGAGGTGGAGCAGGCTCTCAAGGATGTGGTGGAGCTCACCGGAAAACTGATGGGCAAACCCACCAGCCTCCCAACCGATCTACCGGATCTGCCGCGGGAGCTCTCCTTCTGGATCGGATCTCACCTGGGCGGTCCCGTGGCCGATCAGCAGCAGACCCTGCTCGAAATCACCGACACCGAGGAGCGCCTGCGCCAGGAATTCGAACTCCTCGATGAAACCCGCCGTCAACTGGCGGCCCGCACCGTGCTGCAGGACACCTTCCGGGATCTGCAGGACCCGGGTGCCGACGAGGACCGCTGAGCCGTTGATGCCGATCCTTGCTGTGCTCACGCCCCTCGCGGGAGGGCTGATGCTGTTGGTGGCCGTGCTGGCGGTGTTGCTGCTGCTTGGCCTGTTGGTGTGGAGCTGGCGCGACCGCGCCTTCACGAGCACCGCCAGCGTGGCCGATGCCTATGACCGCTGGACCGACGATCAACTGCTGGAGCGGCTCTGGGGCGACCATGTGCATCTCGGCCATTACGGCCACCCGCCGCGGCGCCGTGATTTCCGCCGCGCCAAGGAGGATTTCGTGCACGAGCTGGTGCGCTGGAGCGGTCTGGATCAGCTGCCCCCCGGCAGCACTGTGCTGGATGTGGGCTGCGGCATCGGCGGCAGCGCCCGCATCCTGGCCCGCGATTACGGCCTGAATGTGTTGGGCATCAGCATCAGCCCCGGCCAGATCAGCCGCGCCCAGCAACTCACCCCGGCGGGGCTCAGCTGCCGCTTCGCGGTGATGGATGCCCTGGCCCTGCAGCTGCCCGACCAGAACTTTGACGCGGTGTGGAGTGTGGAGGCCGGCCCCCACATGCCCGACAAGCAGCGCTACGCCGATGAACTGCTGCGGGTGCTCAAGCCCGGCGGTCTGCTGGCCGTGGCCGACTGGAACCGCCGCGACCCGGCTGTGCAACCGCTCAATCGGCTGGAGCGCTGGGTGATGCATCAACTGCTGGTGCAGTGGGCTCACCCTGAATTCGCCAGCATCCCCGGCTTCCGCCGCAACCTTGAGCAGAGCCACTGGGGTGAAGGCCATGACCACTCCCACCTCCATGTGGAGACAGCCGACTGGAGCCGCGAAACCCTCCCCTCCTGGATCGATTCGATCCTTGAAGGGCTGCGGCGACCGGCGGCAGTGCTGGGGCTAGGCCCCCGTGCCGTGGTGATGGGCCTGCGCGAAACCCCCACGCTGCTGCTGATGCACTGGGGATTCGCCACCGGCATGATGCAGTTCGGCGTGTTCCGGGGCCGGAAACCCGCTTAAGCCGGTTCCGCCGCCTCGAGTTGAGTGATCGGGTAAGCCCCGAACACCGCCAGGTGCTCACACAACGGGCGGAGCTCCTCCAAAGCCTGCTGCAGCGGCGCCTCGCCCTGGGGCAGCTCCAGATCCACAAAGAAGATGTACTCGCCCATCTCCCGTTTGGAGGGGCGCGATTCGATCCGCGTCATGTTGAGATCGCGGTGGGCAAAGCAGGCCAGGGCCTCAAGCAGGGCACCCGGGCGGTTCGCGTGCAGCGAGAAAGCGAGGCTGGCCATGGGGCCCGCCAAGGTGCGCTCCCCCTGCTGCAACAGCAGAAA
>JBDKGF010000142.1:0-5295 GCA_039798305.1 Cyanobacteriota bacterium | reverse complement strand
GGCGTGGTTATCCACCACCAGCTCCTGCAGGGCATGGGGGTGGGACTGGTCAGCGCCGAGGCCGGTCACATCAGCCACGCGCAGGCACAGGCTGGTGGCACCAGCGTCACGGGCCTTCTGGCGGTCGAGATCGCTGATGGCCCAGAAGCAGTACGCCCACTGGGGATCGCGGGGCAGAAACACCACATGGGTGTGAGCCGGAGCGGAACCCTGGCCAGCCGGTAGCTCTGAAGCAGCAGCGGCGGCTGGAGCAGAGACGGGCTTCTCAGCAGATGCGGGCTGCTCGACCGAGTCGGACTTCCTGGCCGAGTCGGAACGGAGGGCGGACGGCACCAGCTTCTTCAGCCAGCTCAGCGGTCGCATCGCCTCGGTCATCGCGTGAGCTCCTTTACATGCGGTCATGTTCGCCGCCACCGCCGGCCCGGGAGCGCTCGTGTCAGCACATCCCTACCGCCCGTACCCTGGGCGCCAGAGGCGGATCCGGCAGCGCGATGAAGCTCAAACGGTCGTGGCTGGCCGGCTTGATCAGTCTGCTGCTGGTGGTGATCTTCAGCATCAGCACCCTGGGAGGCGCTGATGCCCCCACCCCCGAACTCAAGCCCACACCAGCGGTGCCCGCCACCCGCCAGATCGAGGTGGGCATGCATCTCAAAAATATCTACAACCTCTCTCTCAAGGACAAGACCTTTTCCGCCGACGGCTGGTTCTGGCTGAAGTGGCCCGAAAGGATCCAGCAGCTGATCGAAGCCAACCAGATTCCGATCACCGAGCTCGTGGAGCTGGTGAACCAGGTGGAGACCTTCAACGCACAGGTCGAGCCCGACAGCAACGAACCGGAGCGCCTCGAAGGCGGCCGTTACCTCCAACTGTTCCGCTTCTCCTGCAAGTTCTACGACGATCAACTGAACCTGAGACAGTTCCCCTTCGAGTCGCTGGAGCTGCCGATCAGCCTTGAAGTTCGCCCCTCGCAATTCTCGATGGGTGCGGAAGGCCTGGTGCTGGTGCCGAAGCTACGCAACGGGGAATTACAGGGTGATTCGGTGACACTCAACGGCTACAGCGTCGAAAGCGCTACCAGCTCCAGTGCGATTCACTCCTACACCACCGCCTTTGGCGAAGAAGGGGTGGCCAATGCCGGCGACTACAGCATGGCGACGTTTGAAATCCGCTACCGCACCAATGGCTGGGCAGCATTCTATCGGTTCGTGTTGCCCTGGCTGGCGGTGATGGTAATCCTGCTGCTGGCTCCCAATCTGGAGGGCAATCTCAACGACGCCCGCCTGGCGATTCCTTCCACCGCCCTGCTCACCTTTGTCTTCCTGCAGGTTGGTGCACATGCGAACCTACCGGCCCTCGACTACCTCACCTTTCTCGACAAGCTCTATCTGTTCGGCTACCTGGTGGCCACTGCGGAATTCTGGCTGTTCGTGTGGGGTACGAATCTGATCAGCCGGGCACCACTGGCTGAACACGTGCAGGTAATGGAGCGCATCAACCGGGTCGACCTCGTCTACCAAATCACCACGATTGCCGGGGGATTAATCCTGCTGCTGCTGGGCCGTGCCGGCGGCTGAGCGCAAGCACGCCCTGATCCACAGCCCTCACTCCGCCAGGAGCTGATGATGCGCCTCGGCCAGCTCAGAACGAGCCGCCTCGCTCAGCTTGGGATAGGCCAGGTTGAGCGATTCCAGCGTATCGATCACCGCATCAGCCACCACCAGCCGTGTGAACCATTTGTGGTCTGCAGGCACCACGTACCAGGGAGCTTGCTCCGTAGCGGTATGGCGAATCATCTGCTCGTAGGCCTGCATGTAGGCATCCCAATGGGCCCGTTCGCGGATATCAGCCGCTGAGAACTTCCAGTTCTTCTCGGGGTTCTCCAGCCGCTCCAGGAAGCGCCGCTTCTGCTCCTGCTTCGAGACGTGCAGGAAAAACTTGCGCACCACCACGCCATTGCGGCCAAGGTAGTCCTCGTAGTGGCGGATGTCGCGGAAGCGGTGCTGCCAGATGTCGTGCCCGACCAGGTCTTCAGGAATGGTCTGCCGTGCGAGCAGCTCCGGGTGCACACGCACCACCAGGGTTTCCTCGTAGTAACTGCGGTTGAAGATGCCGATCCGCCCGCGCTCCGGCAGGCACTGATTGGCCCGCCAGAGATAGTCGTGATCCAGATCCGTGGCTGAAGGTGCCTTGAAGGAGCTCACCTGGCAGCCCTGGGGATTCACCCCGCTCATCACATGTTTGATCGTGCCGTCCTTGCCGGCGGCATCCATGGCCTGGAACACCAGCAGCAGGGCCCAGCGGTCCTGGGCATAGAGCTTGTCCTGCAACGCAGCCATGCGCTCCACCCCTTCCGCCAGGGCTGTCTGCGCGGCCTGTTTGTCGCGGTTCGGAGTGTGATCGGTGCTGCCGGGGTCGATCTGATTGAGCTGAAAGCCCTCGCCGCTGGTGATGCGGTAGCGATGGCTGAGGCGGTGCTGGTGATCAGCCACGGTCGTCGACGTGCTGCTCTCAGACTGGCCATGGGTGACCACGCTGTCAGCCCTGTTCACCCTTCGGCGTCCAGGAGCAGGTGCCAACCGCGCAACCGGATTTCGCCTCACCAGCGCAAAACAATCCCGCCTAGTTGTCATCGGTTCTGCGCTGGTGACACGCCATGGCCCTGCCGATGCTGCTCGCAGCCACCGCCCTGCAGGTGGGGTTGGCCTCGCCGGCGGCGGAGCTGCAGCTCAGGCCCTTGCTCACCCTGGAGCGCACGACCCGCCGGCTGCCGCGCACCGGTGATCCGATCTGGGACCTGCGCCTGCAGATCCCAGGAGAGCCCGACCGCCATTTCGATGCCGTGAGTGGCCGGGCCGATCGCCAGAACGCCAATCGCGATCGGATGGGTAGCAACGCGCCTCTGCCCATGGGCCGCTATCGCATCGGCGCCATCGAGCCGTTGGGTCGCCAGGACCCCAGCGAGCTGGGCCCGATCTGGATCGGCATCGAACCGCAGTTCAGCACCGGCAGGCGCGTGCTGGGCATCCACCTCGACCCCAGCGCCGGGCTCAACTGGAACAGCGGCACGGCCGGCTGCATCGGCCTGTTGCGTTCCAGCGACATGCGCCTGCTGGCGGAGCTGGTGCGCCGCAGTGGGGCCGAAACCCTGGTGGTGGCGCAATAGCGCCGGTGTTGCTAGGGATGGAGGACCGCCGAGGTGACGGCGCGGCCACCAGCGCCCCACTGCTCCAAGCCGGCGGCAATGGGCACCTCACAGAGATGCACCATTCCTCACACCCCCCGCCCCGGCGCAAGCCGGGGCTTTTCGCTGGGTGAATCCATCACAGCGGACAATGCGCTCAACACCGCCTTGGGCCTGATTCCGGATGTTCGCCAGCTCCGACACCCTTCTGAACGCGCTGCAGTGGCGCTACGCCACCAAGGCTTTTGATGCAGAGCGCCAGATCGATGCCTCCACCTGGGCCAGCCTTGAGCAGGCACTGGTGCTCACGGCCTCCAGTTACGGGCTGCAGCCCTGGAAGTTTCTGGTGATCACCGATGCATCGATCCGCAGCGAGCTTCGGCCCCATTCCTGGAACCAGAGCCAGATCACCGATTGCTCCCATCTGGTGGTGCTGCTGAAGAAGCGCACGATCACCGCCAGCGACGCCGACCGTCTGATCGAAGCCATCGCCCAGGCCCGCGGCATCGAGACCAACGTGCTCGCTGGCTACCGCCAGATGATCCAGGTGGATCTGATCGATGGCCCCCGCAGCCAGATCATCGGCCAGTGGGCCGCCAATCAGGTGTACATCGCCCTGGGCAACCTGCTCAGCAGCGCCGCTCTGCTCGGCGTGGACACCTGTGCCATCGAGGGCTTCAGCCCCAGCGACTACGACCGCATCCTTGGCCTGGAGAGCAACGACTACCAGAGCTGTGTGGTGTGCGCCTGCGGCTACCGCAGCAGCGACGACAAGTACGCCAGCCTCGCCAAGGTGCGCTACCCGGCGAGCGATCTGATCGAGCACCGCTGATCACGAACCAACAACCCCACACACGACTCCGATGGCAAAGACCACCAAAAAGAAGTCAACCCAGGCTGCAGCGCCGATCAAGCCCAACCGCAAAGGGCTGACGATCAAGCTGCAGATTGCAGGTGCTGTGTTTGTACCGATGCTGGCGCTGGGCCTATGGCTCAACAGCAAGGGGTTCTTTGGCTGAGCTCGGCTGCGGCCGTGCGATCAAACGGGATGGCACTGCCGCAGCCCTCAAACAAGCCGTAATGCCGCTCAAAATCACCGATGAAGCTGAAGTGCGGCGCGAAACGGGTCTGCTGCAGCATCCGATAGGTGTTGCCGCACACCGGGAAGACCTTGCCGGCTTCGATGCTGTGGTGCTTGTCGAAGTCGAGGCGGGCTGGATAGTCCTGGATTGAGCCGCGATAGATCACGGCCTGGCCGTGGTCTTCGCAGGCATCCTCGAGCTCAGGAAGATTGAACAGGCGGTAGGTGGCGGAATAGAAGCGCGCCTCGCCCACCAGCGCAGCAAGCTCGGGCTCAGTGATCTCCAGGGGCCGGTCGCTCACCAGGCGAGGGTCGGCGAAACCGGCGGCCCGGGCCATGCGCAGGAAATCATTCCAGTAGAGAGCTCCGCCCAAGCACTCGCCGTAGAGCACCGGATGGCTCTGCACAGCCGCAGGCAGACGCCGATCGGCATACACATCGGAGAAATAGAACTCACCGCCGGGCCTGAGCAGCCGCTGTGCCCCCCGCAACACCGCCGGCTTATCGGTGGAGAGGTTGAGCACACAGTTGCTCACGATCACATCGAAGCTGGCGGGCTCGAGATCCAGCGCCTCCAGCGCCTCGATCCGCCCCTCCAGGAAGCGAACGTTGGCGTAACCGAACTGCTCGGCATGAAACGCCTGATGGCGGCGCGCCACATCGAGTTGTTCAGGCGTCATGTCGACACCCACCACCTCGCCACTGGCCCCCACCAGCTGGGCCAGCAGATACGCATCACGGCCGCTGCCGCTGCCCAGATCCAGAATCCGGCACCCCTCCAGCAGCGGCGGGCACACCAGGCCGCAGCCATAGTAGCGACTGCTCACCTCGGGATGCACCCGGGCCAGCAGGGGCTTCAGCCAGGCGGGCACCGCATCGGCATCACAGCAGGCGCTGGTTTTGAGGTCGGCGCTGCTCCGCAGCTCCTGGCCGTAATAGGCCTGCACCAGCTCCTGCATCGATCTATGGGGCGTTCAGTTGCTCTGCACGAACCGTAGGCACGGGGCCCCTCAGCCGGGCTCCCGCTCACGCT
>JBDKGF010000141.1:0-5388 GCA_039798305.1 Cyanobacteriota bacterium | reverse complement strand
ATTTCCGCCGTGCCCTCGCCGCGATCACGGCTCTACCGGATGTGAAGGCTGTGGCGGCGTGTCTGCGCACGCTCTGAGCCGGCGTTGAGGCAGATTGGACACAAAGCGAGAACCACCCCGCGCCACAGCGCCATCCGAATCCGCTGACGCAGCACTTGCTTTGTAGCGATGAGAACCTTTGATCAGCCCATCGCCGAGAAGGCTGTTGTTCGAATCTTCTTTTCTCTCAGCACCACCACCGCTCTGTTTCACACCCGACCCATGACCCTGCATCAGGGTGATTGCATCACCCTCACCAGCGACGAAAACCTCTATCAGGTGATCGGCGTGGATGATCGCCACAACCGCTGCTGGGTGCGGCGCTGGCCCCTGGCCCGCCACGGCTCACCAGTGTTTGAAATTTCCCTGCAGCAGGTGGCCAGCCACGGCCACCACCACCCCCCGCGCCTTGTGCATGGGGCTTGAATAAGCGGGCTTGCCCGCAACCTTGATCAGCCGCCCCCTGCTTCGCTCAGCCCTGGCGGCTCTGTTGCCCGCCGTGGCTTTGCTCTCCGGCTGCCAGCCTCCTCATCCCAGAGGCCAGCTGGTGGTGGCCAGCAAGAGCAGCCTGGCCTCGGTGGATCCGGTGGATGTGACCACCCACGCCGGCCTGCAACTGCTCAGCGCCGTCGGTGATCCGCTGTATACAGCGGCTGCCGATGGCGAACTGAAGCCGCACCTCGCCACGGCATTGCCCCAGCTCAGCCCGGATGGGCGCAGGGCGCGCATTCCCCTGCGGCGCGATGTGCTGTTCCACGACGGCAGCCGGTTTGATGCTGCGGCCATGGTGTTCAGCCTGGAGCGCTTCCGCAGCCTGGCCAAGCTGGGCTACCTGCTCGACGACCGCATCAGCGGTGTGCGGGCCAGCGGGCCCTATGAGCTGGAGCTGGAGCTGAAGCGCCCCTACAGCGCCCTGCCTGCCCTGCTCAGCGCGATCAGCCTGACGCCGCTCTCACCGCAGGCCTACCGGCAGCACCAGAGCAGGCCCCTGGCGGATCGCTTCGTGGGCACCGGCCCCTACCGGCTGGTGAGCAGCACACCCCAGAAACAGACCCTGCTGCCCTTCGAGCGCTACTGGGGCCCATCCCCCCGCAACAGCGGCCTGCACCTGGTGACGCTCAGCAACTCCACGGCCCTGTTCGGCGCACTGGTGAGCGGCGAGGTGGATGTGCTCACCTCATCCGGCATGGACAGCGACCAGCAGCGCGCCCTGGCGCAGCGCGCTCAGCAGGGGCGCCTGGTGGAGGGCATCGGCCCCGCCGGGGAAATCGGCTATCTCACGCTGCTCAGCGATCGCCCACCCCTCAACCAACCACTGCTGCGCCAAGCCGTAGCCCTAAGCCTGGATCGTGAGCTGATCAGCCAGCGCGTGAGTTACGGCATCCGTGCTCCGCTGCGCTCCCTCGTGCCGCCGCCGCTGGCTGGTTCTGAGCCGCCGGCCTGGCCGGCCTACGACCCCACACGGGCCCGCCAGCTGTACAAACAAGCCGGGTATTGCCAGGGACAACGCTTCACCCTGCCGCTCACCTTCCGCTCCAATGTTCCTGCTGACAAGTTGTTTGCCCTCACCTGGAAAGCGCAGCTGACGCGCGACCTGGGCGACTGCGTGCAGCTGGAGATCACGGGTGTGGAATCCACCACGGCCTACCGCCAGCTGGCCGATGGCGCCTTCCCGATGATCCTGTTCGACTGGAGCGCCGATTACCCCGATCCCGACATCTATCTGGCGCCGATGCTCGCCTGCACCAAACAGCGGGGCGAGCAGTGCCTGGAGGGCAATGCCGCGGCCGCCGGCAGCTTCTGGAGCGCACCGGGTCTGCAGCAGGAACTGGAGGCAAGTGAGCGCCTCGCGGGCCCGGCGCGCCTGCCCCTGCTGCGCAAGCTGCAGCAGCGCACGGCCGCCGCAGCGGCCTACATCCCGGTGTGGCAGGTGGCGCCGCGGGCCTGGGCGCAGCCGCGGCTGCGCCAACCCGTGTTTGATGGCAGCGGCCGCCTGGTGCTGCAGGCCCTGAGTGTCCGATGAGTCGCCGTCGCCACCTGCTGCGTTATCTGGCCAGCCGCCTGGCGCTGGTGCCGGTGATGCTCTGGCTGATCGCCAGCCTGGTGTTCCTGTTGCTGCGCGTGGCTCCCGGGGATCCGATCGATGCCCTGCTGGGTTTGCGCGCACCGCCGGAGGCCCGGGCCCTGCTGCGCCAGCAGCTCGGGCTCGACCAGCCCTTACTGGTGCAATACGGCCGTTACCTGATTGATCTGCTGCACGGCCAGCTGGGGGACTCGCTCACCAACAACGAACCGGTGACCGCCGTGATCGGCCACAGCCTGCCCGCCAGCCTGGAACTGGGCGTGGTGGCCCTGTTGATCGCGGCAGTGCTGGGGATCACGGTGGGCTTCAGCGGCATCGCCAGGCCAGAGGGCAACACCGATCTGGCTGGGCGGCTCTACGGCATCGGCACCTATGCCCTGCCTCCCTTCTGGGCCGCGATGGTGGTGCAGTTGGTGTTCGCCGTGTGGCTGGGTTGGCTGCCGGTGGGAGGCCGCTTCCCAGCCACCTTGGTGCCGCCCGATGGCAGCGGGTTCTATCTGCTCGACAGCCTGCTGGCACGGAACGCCCAGCAGTTCTGGGGGGCGCTCCGCCATCTGGTGCTCCCCGCCGCAACCCTGGGCCTGCTGCTCAGCGGTGTCTTCGCCAATGCCCTGCGGCTCAACCTGCGCCGCACCCTGGATTCCGATTACGTGGAGGCAGCCCGCAGCCGCGGCCTGAGCGAACAGCGGGTGGTGCTGCGCCACGCTCTGCCCAATGCCCTGCTGCCCGTCCTCACGATCACGGGGATCACCGTGGCCTCCCTGATCGGCGGAGCGCTGCTGATCGAGGTCACCTATTCCTGGCCGGGCGTGGCTTTCCGGCTGCAGGAAGCCATCGGCCAGCGGGATTACCCGGTGGTGCAGGGGATCGTGGTGGTGGTGGCAGCCCTGGTGGTGGCCGTCAGTGTGCTGGTGGACCTGCTGGTGGCGTTGCTGGATCCGCGGGTCAGTTTTTGAGGGCGTCGCTCCAGCTCTCCGCCTGGCGGCGGTTGAGCACGTAGGCGGTCACGCCCCCCAGCTGACGCCGCTGGGGGGCGATCCCCTTGGGCAGGGTGTTGAGGAAATCGGCGGTGAGCCCCAGGGTCAGGGCCTGCACCCGCTGGGGCTCCACCCCTACAAACTCCTCCCCCAACTGGAACAGGGCCTGCTCCTGGCGATCAATGCGCACCGGCGAGAAATGACTGCCGCCTTCCAGCAACACCAGGCGGCTCTGGGGCTGGCCCTCGCGCAGGAACAGCTGAAGCTGCTCCCCCAGCGGTGGGGTGATCAGATCAAGACTGCCGCCCACCAGCAGCACCGGAGCCGGCAGGGCGCGCAGGCCGCGATGGGGCCAGAGCAGGCTGCCGAAACCATTGAGGCTCACCACCGCCTGCAGCGGTTGCGCCAGGGGTTGCACCGGCGGCAGCGATACATCCAGCAGCTGGCACTGCAGCAGCCGCGAGAGGTTGGTGAGCGGGATGCCGTCGAGGGCGCGCTCGCAACGGCGGGCCAAGCCCGGTTCAGGCCGCAGGCCAGCCGCCAACAGACTGCTGAGCCCCCCCAGGGAATGGCCCATCAGCACCACCCGCTCGCCCAGCCTGGGCAACAGCCCCTGCTCCACCGCGCGCACCACGGCCTGCAGATCCAGCACCCGATCGCTGAGGGTTTCCGCCCCCGGCGGGGGGCGCCGACCCTCCAGCAGCTCCCGCACCGCCCGTTCATCGCTGCCGGGATGATCCAGCAGCAGCACGGGCCAACCGCGCTGCTGCAACCCTGCCGCCAACCACTCCAACTGGGCGGCGCTGCCCCCCAGGCCAGGGCTGAGCAGCACCCAGGCCTGGTGTGAACCCGGCCAGATCTGCAGCTCCAGCGGCTGGCGGCGATGGGCCACCGGCAGCTGCAGCCGCTCCACGTTGAGCGCAACGTCCGACTCGGCAGCGAACGCTGGCCAGGACTGCGACACCTGCCGCAGGCGAAGCTGCTGCAGCGCTTGCAGCGCAGTGCTCTGCGCCACGATCTGCTGGCGCCACTGGGCCGCCAGCTGCAGGCCGCCATCGAGATGCAGCACCAGGTTCTGGCTGGGCACCGCGCGCAGCAGCTCGATCGTGGTCACCCGAGGCTGGCGGACGAGCAGCTCCTGCAGGGTCTGGAAGAAGAGCGGACCGGAACTGCCCCCCTGGTCGGTGCTGATCAGTTGATCGAGCTCCTCCAGCATCCGCTGGCCGGGCCAGCTGGCCAGAAACTGCTGCGCAAAGGAGCGGTCCTGCACCAGGGGAGCGCGCAGGATGCGCCGCAGCTGCTCCTGGCCCGTGGGCTCCAGCAGATCGAGCCAGGCGCGCAGATCCCCACTCACCTCATCAGGCGAGCGGCTCCAGGCCTCCAGCGCCACCAGATCAATCGGCAGGCGCAGGCCATCGAGCCGCACCTCAAGCTGCTCGGCCGCACGGGCAGGTGTCAGCCACAGCAGGCCAGCCAGCAGACTGCGCAGCACCGCACGCAACGGTCGACGGGTTGGCACGAGCACAGATGCTGTCAACGGGCCGGCAGTGGTGGCACCAGTTTCCCGCGCCGCTGCGGGAACTGGCCACGGTGCGACTGGTGGCGAGTTTCGGTGCAGGGGGAGTGCTCTACCTCACCCCGATGGTGTTCCACCAGGCTGATTTCTCCGCCTCGCAGGTGGGCAGCGGCCTGGCGGTGGCGGCGCTGGCGGGCACGTTGGGCCGCTTCGCCAGCGGCTGGTTGCTCGATCTGGGGCTGACCTGCGGCCTGCCGGTACTGCTGGCCGGCCTGTGTGGCTTCCTCGGCGACGCCTTACTGCTGGGAGCGCACCAGCAGCAGGGCTTTGTGGCTGGCCAGGTGCTGCTCGGCCTGGCCGGTGGGCTGTACTGGCCGGCGGTGGAGCTGGCAGTACCCGTCTGCGCCCCACCCATCTCCTCGGCGCGGGGCTACGCGCTCTCGCGCACCGCTGATGCGGGCGGCGTGGCCAGCGGCACCCTGGCGGGCGCGCTGCTGGCGCAGCTCGGCCACCTGCGCGGGGTGTATCTGGTGGACATGGCTGCGATTGTGGCCCTGACCGCTCTGCTGCTCTGGCGACCGCTGCCGCGCGCCCTCCAGGCCGGCCGCGCCGGTGTGCCGAGCGTGGCCTGGGGCCAATGGTTGCCGGCACTGGTGCCAATGCTGCTGCTCTCGGTGGTGGCCACGGCGATTCCAGCCTTGATGCAGAGCGCCCTGCCGCTGGACCTGGTGCGGGGCGGGCTGGAGCGCGATGCCCAGCCGGAAGCGATCAGC
>JBDKGF010000140.1:0-4625 GCA_039798305.1 Cyanobacteriota bacterium | reverse complement strand
TCAGCTGCTGGTAGGTGTGCTCCAGCCAGCGCCGGCAGCCCACCAGCAGGGGGGTGGGTTGATCAGCGGGCCACTGCGCCAGTGCCTTCAGCGTCACTTCGGCGCCGATCCCGGCCGGATCCCCCAGGGAGATCGCCAGGCGGACCCGCCTAGCGTGCGTTGGGCTGGCTGAATGGAGCATGCTGCGCTGGTTGTTGTTGCTGCTGATCGCCTTCGGCCTGGTGAAAGGGGTGGAGAGCGGTTGGGTGGAGCTGCACTGGAACCGGCTCCTGCATGACGTGGGCGTGCCGTTCGTGCCCGATCCGGATGCCCCCGCGGAACCCAATCCACAGACACAGACCTGATTCCATCACGGCCGCTTCGCGCTGAGGCCTTGCTCCTCTGCAAGGCTGGCGGCAAAGCCTTCCCGGTAGCTGGGGTAGCGCAGGCGATAGCCGAGTTCAGTGCAGAGCAGGCGGTTGCAGACGCGGCGGTTGTCGGCCCAGAAGCTCAGGGCCATGGGGCTCATCTGCGGGGCGATCGCCTCGAAGCGCTGGACAGCCGGCAGCTTGCAGCCCAGCAGGTGCGCGGCATAGCTGAGTGTTTCGCTGGATGGGCAGGGGACGTCGTCGCTCACGTTGATCACGGCGGGCCTGCGCTGCTCCGGTTGATCCGCCGCATGCAGCAGGGCTCCCGCGATGTCGTCCACATGGATGCGGCAGAACACCTGGCCGGGTTTGTGAACCAGCCGCGCCTGACCGCTGCGGAGCTGCTCGAACGGACAGCGGCCCGGGCCGTAAATCGCCGGCAGACGGAAGCTCTGCACCGGCAGCCCGCTGTTCAGCCAGCTCTGCTCGCACTGCAGCCGCGCCTGACTGCGAGGCAGTGTGGGCTTGGTGGGGGAGCGCTCATCCACCCACGCCCCCAGGCTGTTGCCGTAGACGCCGGTGGTGGAGAGGTAGCCCAGCCAGCGCAGGGGCTGATGACGCAGGGGCTCCAGCAGGTGCTGCAGCGCAGCATCGGAGCCCGAGGCATCGGGCGGCAGGGTGATCAGCACATGGCTGAGCTGCTCTGGGAGGTTGGGGATCGCCCCGGTCCTGGCGTCGAAGTGCAGCCAGTGGAGCGCCTCAGCGGCCTGTTCAGGCCTGCCGCTGCGATGCGTGAGCCATACATGGGCTCCGCGCGCGGCTGCGGCGCGGGCGAAGCGTTCGCCGCTGTAGCCACCGCCCACCACGAGCACCCTGGCCCCCGGGTTGACAGCGCGGGAGGTCATGAGTACACCTGTATCACTGCTTGGATTCGGCGATGACCGCTTCCTGTTTCTCTACTCCCCTGCAGGGGGTTCACGCTCTGCCGGTGGCCGATGGCCTGCGGCGTCCCTTGCTGCGCAACCGGGTGCGCGCCCGTGGTCTGTTGCTGCCGGTGGTGCTGGCCCTGGTGTTGGCCGCGGCTCTGCTCGCGCCGGAGCAGCCGCGTGCTCAGGCGGAGATCTGCGTGCGCCACAACGGCGCGGCGGCCTGCCGGATCTGGTGACCGGCGCGGCGTGGTTCGATTCAGGCCGTCTGCAGCTCCAGGCCTGAAGGGCGGGGGCTGGCCCACTGCAGCAGTCGCATGGCCAGGCGCAGATCGCCGTCGGTCCAGGCGCGAATGGCCATGGCGCGGCGGGGGTCGTAGAACCGTTGACGGCGGTACCACTCGAAGGCATCGGCATCGCTCTTGCGACCGTTGCAGGCGAGACAGGCCGGTACGCAGTTTTCGGTGGTGCTCAACCCGCCACGGCTCTGCGGGAGCACATGATCGATGGATTCAGAGGGTTTTCCGCAGTAAATGCAGGTTTCGTGTGTAAATGAGTGGAGATTTTGTCTCCAGCGTCGAACGCGAAGTTTGGGGCACAGATCTTCGAGGAAAACCGCATCCCTGGCGTGCATCCGCTTGGCTCGGTTACAGAGAGTTTGCCTGCAGTGGCTGGGATGTCAATGTGTCGAGCGATGCAGTTTCGAGGCCTGATCGAGGTTCTTGCACTCAGCTGACGATTTATTAAAATGATCATCGCTGCGCGACCATGGACGGGTGCCATGGCCCCGCAACGCCGCATCGTCCATTGCCGATCTCCCCGCAAGCGCCGCCCCGTTGCCTGATCCGTCTGGGGGCGTCGGGCTCCATTGAGGTGCAGCTGCCCTTCGATGCCGTCACCCAGGCGCAGCTCAGGGCTGTGCGGCCGCGGGGCCAGTGGTTGGCACGGCGCGCCTGCTGGCAGTTCCCACTCGAAGCCGCGGTGGTGCTGCGCCGTCAGTTCGCTGGCCGCTTTGCCGTGGACCCTGCCTTGCAGCAGTGGTTGGCCTGGCTTGAGCAGCCCCTGCCGCCGCTGCCGCCGCATCGCAGGCTTGTGCAGCTTGCAGATCTCCAGGAGCCGCTGCCGGACGGGCGTGTGTTGTTTGCCCATCAGCGCGCCGCCGCCCGTTGGTTGTTGGCGCGCCGTGGTGCGGTCCTGGCGGATGCCATGGGGCTGGGTAAGACGCTCACGGCCCTGGTGGCCGCCCGGGCCCTGGTGCGTGCGGCCGACTGCCGCATCGTTGTGGTGGCCCCGGCCGGGTTGCATCGCCACTGGCAGCAGGAGGCGTCGGCGCTGCAGCTGCAGCTGGAGCTGCTCAGCTGGGCGCGCCTGCCCGAGGGCCTGCCACCCGCCGGCACCGTGCTGATCGCCGATGAAGCCCACTACGCCCAGAACCTCCAGGCCAGCCGCACCCAGGCTTTTCTGCGCCTTAGCCGCCATCCGCGTGTGCGGGCGGTGTGGCTGCTCAGCGGCACTCCGATGAAGAACGGGCGGCCGGTGCAGTTGTTTCCGCTGCTGGCCGCCATTGGTCATCCCCTGGCTGTTGATCAACGAGCCTTTGAGGAGCGTTACTGCCAGGGCCATTGGCTGGAGCGGGGTGGCAAGCGTCAGTGGCAGGCCATGGGTGCCACCCATCTCGAGGAACTGCAGCGTCTCACCCGGCCGCTGGTCTTGCATCGCCGCAAGCAGGATTGCCTGGATCTGCCCCCCAAGCAGCGGTTGCTGCTGCCCGTGGAACTCAGCGAGGCGGAAGGGCGCGGTTTTCAGCATCGCCTCCAGCTGAAGATCGACGACTATCGCCGCCGCGCCGAGGCGGGACTGGTGCGGCGTGATGCCGAAGTGTTGGCCGTGTTCACCGGCCTGCGGCAGATCAGCGCCGAATACAAATTGCCGGCGGCCACGGCCCTGGTGCAACGTCTGCTGGCTCAGGGGGAAGCGGTGGTGCTGTTTACCGCGTTTGTGGCCGCCGCTGAGCTGTTGCACAGCCGCCTGGGGGGTGCGTTGCTCACCGGTCGCCAGCCGCCGGCCGCACGGCAGACGATCGTCGATCGCTTTCAGGCCGGTGAAGACCGCCTGCTGATCGCCAGTTTCGGGGTGGGTGGCCTGGGATTCACCCTGCATCGCGCCCGCCATGTGGTCCTGCTGGAGCGTCCCTGGACGCCCGGAGATGCAGAACAGGCGGAAGACCGCTGCCATCGCATCGGCATGCAGGGCAGCCTGCAGTGCCACTGGTTGCAATTGGGTGTGGCCGATCAGTTGGTGGACGATCTGATCGCCAGCAAAGCGGCGCGGATCGAGCAGTTGCTCAGCCGGCGGACCCTGCCGGGGATGGTGCGCCAGTTGCTGGAGCGGTGGTGAGGGTGCGGCAGCTGCGGGCCCGCAGCTCAATCTCCTCCACGAGTAAGGGATCGGGCGCCGCTGCCTTGGGCAGTTGCTTGAGCAGCGTCTGCGCTGCCAGGCTGTCGCGGCAGGCGGCCTGGTGATCCCCCGCCAGGCTGTGCAGCAGTGCCCGTTCGTTGCGGGGCTGGGGTTGTTGAGGGTGAGCCTTCACCACGTCATCACAGCGGCGGAGAGCTTTTTTCAGGCGCTTGATCTCCACCTGCCTCAGGCAGTCGTCCAGGCCCGGCAGGGTGCTGGTGGGATCGCTCGGGACACTCACGCATCCCCCCAGCAGCACCAGGGCCAGGGCTGCGGCGGAACCCAGGGCTGCTCCTCTAGTAGGCGTAACGCTCGCTGCGAGTCGTGCCGCCTTCGCTGCTGCTGCTCTTGGCGGCGTCCCGCTGCTGCTGCTGTTGCTGCTCCTGAGCTGCGCTCGCATAGAGATCACCGAGGTATTTGCCGCAGTCGGGGAAGGTGCCCGGGTTCTGAACCACAGCCTCCGTGATCATCACCGCGGCGTGCTCCGGCGAGGTCTTGAACAGGCTGGCGCTCTGTCGCTTGATCAGTGCATAGGCAGCCAGCCAGCTCACTTCATGGTTGTTGCCCGAGTTGCGCATGAAGCAATACACCTGGGCTCCCTTGCCGGCGGGGCCTGAGGGGTTCTCAACCGCCCTGGCGACCGGCAGAGCGCTGACGATCGCTGTGGTGAGGGCCAGGGCCGGCAGAACCCTGTTGAGCGTTGAGCGCAGCATGGACCGTGACGGGTGGTGGGGCCCAAGGTATCGGCCTCCCGTGAACCGATCCAGGGGCTCTGGCTGGTTCAGCCTGAGGGTGGTGGCGTGATCCCACTGGCCAGCAGCAGCCGCATCGCCACCGGCAGCACCAGCAGCACGGTGATCAGGCGCACGGCATGCAGCACCGCCACCGGGGCGCC
>JBDKGF010000139.1:0-2600 GCA_039798305.1 Cyanobacteriota bacterium | reverse complement strand
GAGCTGGCTGCCGCGGCCGGACAGGCCCTACCGCAGGCGCAGACCCTGCTGGAGCGGGTGCCGCATTGGCTGGGCGACCATGAGCCGCAGGCCTGTCTGGTGCATGGCGATCTGTGGAGCGGCAACGCCGGACTGCTGATCGGCGGCGGCAGCGCTCTGTTTGATCCTGCGGTGTATCGGGCTGATCGCGAGGTGGACCTGGCGATGGCACGCCTGTTCGGTGGATTCCCCGCCGCCTTCTTCAAGGGCTACGAGCAGGAATGGCCGCTACCGGCAGGGCACCGCCAGCGCGTGGATCTCTACAACCTGTACCACCTGCTCAACCACGCCAACCTGTTCGGCGGCAGCTACTGGCAGCAAAGTGCCGCCAGCATCCAGGCGCTGCTGCGCCACTGGAGCTGACGGCCGCAAGCGGGTCAAGCCGAGGGGGAGGCTCAGCCCAGGTATTCCTTGCGCAGGTTCTGAACCTTGGTGATCACCGCCGAGCGCTTGTCACTGGTGGTGAGGTTCTGCCAGCTCCACTGACCCACCACCACCAGACCCAGCAGCTCGAGCAAGCCGGGGACCACGGGCAGCAGGTTGATGGTGTCGATCACGCCCTTGATCAGGACCTGCGCCACGATCACGACCACCAGGACGCCAACACCCTTGCCGATGCGGCCCATCTGGCTCCAGTCGACCTTGTCGAGGGTCTCGTTCACCTTGCCGAGCACCTCGCTGTAGCGCTCGCTGAAGCTGGCGCCAGTGTCCTCAGCAGCAGGGATGGCCTGATCCTGGAGGTCGGGGGTCTCGACGGTCATCAGCCAGACAGTGAATTATTACTTCGCCATAAGGTATCCGGGTGCGTGCACCAACGCCAGAGCGACTGCAAATCGATGGGCATTGCCTGATCGTTCTCGAACGCACACTGCTGGCGGCGGAACCTGAGGAAGGCTGCGCCCTGCTGCTGGGTGAACACAAGGGTTCCAGCCTGTGCGTGCAATGGATCTGGCCCTGCCGGAACGTGTGGGAACCGGCGGAGGAACGGCCGCAACGCTTCAATCTCGACCCGCGCGAACACCTGCTGGCCCAGCGCTGGTGCCGCAGCCGCGGGCTCACAGTGCTCGGCGCGGCCCACAGCCATCCCAGCAGCGCAGCCGTGCCTTCCAGCACCGATCGAGCCCTGTGTGTGGGCCCCACGCTGATGCTGATCCGCAGCGGTCTGCACTCAGGCCTGGCGGCCCTGCGCGGCTGGTGGATGCCGGACAGGAACGGTGGCGATGAATTCTCTCCCCCCCTCGAGCTGCTGATCACAACAGGTGATCCAGCGACCGGGGCCGGGCATTTGGGAGAGTAGGGGGCTGGACAGCATTTCGCTCGGCCCATGCTTCCCCCCGACACCACCGGCATCGCGCTCAGCCCCGATGAGGTGGCCCGCTTTGCGCGCCACCTGATCCTGCCGGAGGTGGGCATGGAGGGGCAGAAGCGCCTCAAGGCCTCCTCGGTGCTGTGCGTGGGCACCGGCGGCCTCGGCTCACCGCTGCTGCTTTACCTGGCTGCCGCCGGCGTGGGCCGGATCGGCATCGTGGATTTCGATGTGGTGGATCACTCCAACCTGCAGCGGCAGGTGATCCACGGCACCAGCTGGGTGGGCAAGCCGAAGATCGAATCGGCCAAGGCGCGCATCCTCGAGATCAACCCCCACTGCCAGGTGGATCTCTACGAAACGGCGCTCACCAGTGAGAACGCCCTGGAGATCATCCGGCCTTACGACATCGTCTGCGACGGCACGGATAACTTCCCCACCCGCTACCTGGTGAACGACGCCTGCGTGCTGCTGGGCAAGCCCAACGTGTACGGCTCGATCTTCCGCTTCGAGGGCCAGGCCACGGTGTTCAACCTCGACGCCGAAAGCCCCAACTACCGCGACCTCTTCCCCGAGCCCCCGCCGCCGGGCATGGTGCCCTCCTGTGCAGAAGGGGGCGTGGTGGGCGTGCTGCCCGGAATCATTGGCGTGATCCAGGCCACCGAGGCCGTGAAGATCATCACCGGCATCGGCACCACCCTCAGCGGCCGCCTGCTGCTGTTCGATGCCCTGGGCATGAAGTTCCGCGAGCTCAAACTGCGGCCCAACCCCGAGCGCCCGGTGATCGACAAGCTGATCGACTACCAGGAGTTCTGCGGCGTGGGCGGTACAGCCCCCGGCCAGGAAGAAGCCGGTGCCGTGGAAAGCATCAGCGTGAGCGAGCTGAAGTGGCTACTCGATGGCGACACCTCAGGGATGGTGCTGATCGACGTGCGTAATCCGCCCGAGGCCGAGATCGCGGTGATCCCCGGCGCCGAGCTGATTCCCCTCGATCAGATCGAGAAGGGCACCGCTGTGGAGCGGATCAAGCAACTGGCCGCCGGCAAAACGCTCTTTGCCCACTGCAAGCTGGGCGGCCGCAGCGCCAAGGCCCTGATCGCCCTGAAGCGCCAGGGCATCGACGGCATCAACGTGGCTGGCGGCATCGACGCCTGGAGCCAGGACGTGGATCCGAGCGTGCCGCGCTACTGAGCGCGATCGATCAACCCATACACGCCCGGGCTCAAACCCGGGCTTTTTGCTGGCAGCTCAGTAA
>JBDKGF010000138.1:0-4182 GCA_039798305.1 Cyanobacteriota bacterium | reverse complement strand
GGTGCGGGATTCCAGCGTGTTGGTGGCCAGGGTCACCAGATCATCGAGGGAGCTGCCGCTCAACAGGGCCGCCACCCGAGCCCGCGCTTCTGCGCTGGGGCAGTTGTCGGGGCGAATGCAGCCGTTGGTGCACACGGTGGCGCAATCGATCTCGGGAGCTGCGGCAACGGCGGGTGCGGGTGTAGGGGCTGCGGTCGACGCAGTCTCGATGGCTGGGGCGCTTCCAAACGCGCCCGACCCTTCAGCCGCCAGGCGACGTGCCTCGGCCACTGCGCGCGGGTCGGGAATCAACGCATCGAACACATGCTCAGCCGGTCCGTCCATAAACACCTTGCCGCTCTCGGCGTCCCAATGGATCTGCAGCGGACCACCCGGCAGATCCACCCGCGCCTGGCGATCGCAGAGGCCCAGGCTGTGGCTGGCCACCAGCGTGGCGCAGGCGCCCGTGCCGCAGGCCAGGGTGGGGCCAGCGCCCCGCTCCCACACCCGCATCACCAGGTGATCGGGGGCCAGCACCTCCACGAAATGCACGTTGGTTTTGGCGGGGAAGGCGGGATGCACCTCGAACTGGCTGCCGAAGCGATCCAGATCGATCTCCTCCACGGCAGGCACCGGGATCACCACATGGGGGTTGCCCATGCCGGCAGCCGCCACAGCAAAGCGCTCCCCATCCACCTCCAGTTCTCCCTGGGGCAGGCCGGCCTCTCCCACCGGGAGAGTTGTGGGCACCTGCTCGCTCTGCAGGAAGGGAGCGCCCATGTCCACCCGGATCGTTCCATCCGGCAGCAGCTCCGGCACGATCCGGCCCGCCAGCGTGTCGATCTGCCAGGTGCGGCCGGGGCCATCGCCATCTCGGTCCGCCAGGAAGCGGGCCAGGCAGCGGATGCCGTTGCCGCACATCTCCGGTTCGGTGCCATCGGCGTTGAAGATGCGCATGCGCAGCTCGCCGCCGTTGTTGGGGGGGAGGGCGAGGCTCACGCCATCACCGCCCACACCGAAGCGCCGGTCGCACAGCTCCACCACCAGCTCGGGCGTCAGACCGAACACAAACTCCGAATCAGCGGCGCCACGGCCGTCGAGCATCAGGAAGTCGTTGCCCAACCCCTGGTATTTGCTGAAGCTCAGCTCAGCGGCCAGGGTGCTGAACAGGCTCTTGCTGGGGGTCGACACGCGCGGCAGCCTGCCTGTGCAGGCATGAGGTTGAGGCCGATCCTATGGGGAGCAGCACGGACAACAGAGCCCCCCAGTTCGACACCTCCCAGCCGGGCATCCGGCAGTTCCAGAGCTGGATCCGGGAGCGCACACCGCTGGCCATCCAGCTGCTGGATGGCTCCGGTGTGAATGGCGTGCCCCGCTGGGTGGATGCGGAGTATCTGGGGCTCGAGCCGGCCAATGGCGGTGAGCTGATCCTGGTGGCCCGTCAGGCCATGGCCCTGATCCGCCCCTTGCTGTAGCTGGGCTGTGGGAGCATCGGCCGATCGCAATCCAGCCGTCCGTGAGCGAGAGCAGCCGCTACCAACCCCAGGCGATCGAGACCGGCTGGCAACGGGCCTGGCGAGAGAACGGCCTGCATGACACGCCGGAGCTGAAGCCCGGCGACGACGCCTTTTATGCCCTGTCGATGTTCCCCTATCCCTCGGGGAACCTGCACATGGGCCATGTGCGCAACTACGTGATCACCGATGTGGTGGCGCGGGTGCAGCGGCTGCGCGGCAAAAAAGTGCTGCATCCGATGGGCTGGGATGCCTTCGGCCTGCCGGCGGAGAACGCGGCGATCGAGCGCGGTGTCGACCCCGGCGCCTGGACCGACCAGAACATCGCCTCGATGCGCGAGCAGCTCAACCAGCTGGGGCTCTCCATCGATTGGGATCGCGAAGTGGCCACCTGCCACGCCGATTACTACCGCTGGACCCAGTGGTTGTTCCTGCAGTTCCTGGAATCGGGGCTGGCCTATCAGAAGGACGCGACGGTCAACTGGGATCCGATCGATCAGACCGTGCTCGCCAATGAGCAGGTGGATAGCGAGGGGCGTTCCTGGCGCTCCGGCGCCCTGGTGGAGAAGCGCAAGCTTCGCCAGTGGTTCCTCAAGATCACCGACTACGCCCAGCAACTGCTCGACGACCTGAGCAAGCTCGAGGGCTGGCCGGAGCGGGTGCGCACCATGCAGGCCAACTGGATCGGCCGCAGCACCGGCGCCGAGCTTCAGTTCACCGTGGTGGACGCGGCCGGCGACGACACAGCCGAGCGCATCACCGTGTTCACCACCCGGCCGGACACGATCTTCGGCGCCTCCTATGTGGTGCTGGCACCGGAGCATCCGCTGGTGGCGCACCTCACCACGGCTGAGCAGGAGATTGCGGTTGAGGCGTTCTGCGATTTGGTGTCGCGCCAGAGCGAACAGGAGCGCACGGCGGAAGACAAACCGAAGCGCGGAGTTCCCATCGGCGCCCAGGTGCGCAACCCCGCCAACGGCGAGCTGATCCCGATCTGGATCGCCGACTACGTGCTCGCCGAATACGGCACCGGCGCCGTGATGGGTGTTCCCGCCCACGACCAGCGCGATTTTCTGTTCGCCCGCCAGTACGAACTGCCGGTGCAGCAGGTGATCATTCCGGAAGGCAGCGATGAGCACGCCTTCGAAGGCGGCGCCTGGACTGAAGCCGGTGTGCTGATCCACTCCGGCCGTGTCGATTGCCTCCCCAGCGGCGAGGCCAAGCATGCGATCACTGCGGCTGCAGAAGCCGAGGGCTGGGGCCGCGAGAAAGTGCAGTTCCGTCTGCGCGACTGGCTGATCTCGCGTCAGCGCTACTGGGGCTGCCCGATCCCAGTGATCCACTGCGACAGCTGCGGTGTGGTGCCCGTGCCCGCCGATCAGCTCCCAGTGGAACTGCCCCGCGATGTGGCCTTCAGCGGCAAAGGCGGTTCACCCCTGGCGCAGCTTGAGAGTTGGGTGAACGTGAGCTGCCCCTGCTGCGGCAAACCCGCCAAGCGGGAGACCGACACCATGGACACGTTCATGTGCTCCAGCTGGTACTACCTGCGCTACAGCGACGCCAGCAATACGGATCTTCCCTTCAGCAAGGAGGCCGTGAACAACTGGCTGCCCGTGGATCAATACGTGGGCGGGATCGAGCACGCGATCCTGCACCTGCTCTACTCGCGCTTCTTCACCAAAGTGCTGCGCGATCGCGGGCTGCTCAGCTTCGACGAACCCTTCACCCGTCTGCTCACCCAGGGGATGGTGCAAGGAATCACCTACAAGAACCCCCACACCGGCAAATACATCGCTCCTGCGGATGTCGCCGATCCCACCGATCCGCGCGATCCAGCCACTGGCGACGTGCTGGAGACGTTCTACGAAAAGATGTCGAAGTCGAAGTACAACGGCGTGGATCCCGCCGTTGTGATCGACAAGTACGGCGCCGACACGGCCCGGATGTTCATCCTGTTCAAGGCGCCCCCGGAGAAGGATCTCGAGTGGGACGACGCCGATGTGGAAGGCCAATTCCGCTTCCTGCAGCGAATCTGGCGCCTGGTGGATAGCGCCTCTGAACGCGGCCTGAGCCTGGCCGCGGGAGCCGGTGGACCCGAGGTGGTGGCCCAAGCCCTGGCCGCCGGATCGCTGAACCCTGCCGAACAGGAGCTGCGCCGGGCGGTGCACACCGCCATCACCGAGATCAGCGACGACCTCGATGGCGACTACCAGTTCAATACCGCCGTGTCGGAGCTGATGAAGCTCAGCAACGCCATGGGCACCCATCTCGAGGGCAGCGCTGATGTCTTCGCCTGCGAAGCCCTGCGCACGCTGCTGATCCTGTTGGCACCGTTTGCTCCGCACCTGGCGGAGGAGCTCTGGCTGAAGCTCGGCGGCCGCAACGCCGGCGATGCCCTGGCCGGCAGCAGCATCCACGCCCAGCGTTGGCCCAGCGCCGATGCCACGGCCCTGGTGCGCGACACCGTGCCGCTGGTGATTCAGATCAAGGGCAAGGTGCGCGGCAACCTCGAGGGGCCCGCCGATGCCGACAAGGCCACCCTGGAGAAGCTGGCCCTGGAAAGCGAGATCGCCGCCAAGTGGCTGGAGGGCAACGCCCCCAGCCGCGTGATCGTGGTGCCGGGCAAGCTCGTGAACCTGGTGCCCTGAGGCAGCGCCTCAGTCGTGGATGAACACAAGGGATTCCGGCT
>JBDKGF010000137.1:0-3818 GCA_039798305.1 Cyanobacteriota bacterium | reverse complement strand
TTGCCGGGTCCCTGGGGCCCTACCAGCAAGACACCTCGCGGCAAGGGAAGTCCGTAGCGGCGGGCTTCATCGCTGAAGGCCATGTGGCGCTGCTCCAGCCAGCGCTTCAGGGCATCCAGGCCGCCGATGTCAGCGGGCGTGGCTTCGGTGGGGCAGTACTCGAGCAGTTCGCTGCGGGCGATGGCCTGGCGTTTTTCCTCCAGCACCTCATCGAGATCGGCCAGGCCCAGCTCGCCGCGGCTGGCGAGGCCTCGGGCGGCCACCTGGCGGATGCGTTGTTCGCTCAGGCCGCTGCAGCTATGGCTGAGCTGCTCGAGCACGTTCATATCCAGGGTCTTGCCGCTGGCCTGAGCAATGCTGCGCAGCAGAGCTTCGATCTCCTGTTGATCCGGCAGGGGCAGATCCAGCAGGGTGATGCACTCATCGAGATCGCGGGGCGGTTGCCAGTCGGCAGCCGTGATCACGACGGTGTGGGGTTTCTGGCGCAGGCTGGTGGCGAGGTTGCGCAGCTTGCGGCAGATGCTGGCGTCCTCGCAGTAGCGGTGGAAGTCGTGGAGCACCAGCAGCGCTGGCTGCTCAGCCGGAAGGGTGGCCAGGCTCTCCAGGCCGGCCAGTGGATTCCGTGCAGCCTCGCCATCACGGCCCGGCCAGCCGCTGAGGCCACTGATGAAATCCCACCGTGCCAGGGCCCGATTGCCAAGCCGTCGAGCCGCTGCGGCAAGCAGGCTGGCGATGCGCTCCTCTTCCTGGCTGCGGATCCAGAGGATGGGGGTTCGCGCCCGGATCAGCAGATCGAGGTGGTCGGCCCAGGCCTGGCTCATGGCTGCAGCTTCTTGAGGGCCGCCCAGCGCGGATCAATCACCTCGTCCTGGGCAGGAGCGCCCAGCAGTTCGGGGCCGGGGCAATCACTGCCGCAGCGGTTCACCAGTGGCAGCTGCAGGCTCAGCTGCTCAAACACCCAGTGCTCCGGGTCGAAGCTGCCGGTTGGATCGAGGCTTTCGGTGAGCGCATCGGGGTCGAGTTCGAGCACCTCACTGCCGCCCTCGAGCACTGTGTCGGCATCGAGGCCCTCGAGGCGTGCCTGGTCGCCCAGCCAAACCACCTCGTGGTGCTCGAAGCTCAGGGGATGGTTGAAATGCTGCAGGCAGCGATCGCAGCGCAGGGTGACGATCGTGCTGGCGTGGCCGTTCACCTCGAGGATGTTGCCGCGGTGAACGACGCTGAGCTCACCCCGGACCGGGGTGAGGCTCTCCAGTTCGCTGAGCAGCTGATCCACATGCCAGTGGCGGCCTTCCGCCAGGGGCCGCAGCTCCTGCAGCGGCACCGGCTGCAGGGGATCACCCACCGGTTGAGCTGCGCTCATCGGCTCACTTCTTGCCTTTGCGCTCAAATGGCAACCGCTCACTGCCGCTCACGGTGGCGGTGACGGTTTTGGCTTCGGCGGCGAGCTGCTGATCGAGGATCGCCTGCAGGTTGTCGGGCAGGGCCTCGCGGGTCAGCAGGAAGGTCTGCGTGGCCTGGAAGATGTTGGCCACCACCATGTAGAGCAGCACGCCAGCCGGCAGCGGGAAGAACAGGAACATGCCGGTGATCATCACGGGCGTGATCTTGTTGGCTGTGGCCTGCTGCGGGTTGGCGGGCATGCCCATGCCCGAGAGGATCTGGCTCACGAACAGGCTGGCCCCGAAGGCCGCCACCAGGATGGCGATATCCCAGTTGATGGCGCCATCGGTGTAGAAGCCCACCTGGCCCAGGGCCTTGATGAACAGGAAGCCGCTGCGGGCTGCCAGACCGGGGATCTTGGCCTCCACCGTCACATCGCCGGGAGCGATGGCGTGGATGGTGCCGTTCTGGTCCACGCTCACCAGCCCTTCACCCTTGGTGACGCTCCAGGTTGGGGCGAAGGCGCTGCCGTTCTCCACGCCGCTCAGCACCGAGGCAAAGCTGGTGCCGTCCTTGGTGTGCAGGCTCACCGTTTCGGTGTCACCCACGCCCAGCTTGGTGCCCTTCTCGAGGCTGGCCACCACGGGCACATGGTTGGTGGCGGTGACGAAGATCGAGTGGCTGGGGCTGTTGAACGGCTTGGGTTCAACGGCGGCGATCTGCTCAGCCGGCAGCACCTTCAGGTTGAGGGTGTAGGGCACATCCGCGAACGGTGATCCGCGCAGGGTGGCGAACAGCGCGAACAGGATCGGCATCTGCACCAACAGGGGCAGACAGCCCGAGAGCGGGCTGCCGAACTCCTTCATCAGCGACCCCAGCTCCTCCTGCTGCTTCTGGGGGTTGTTGGCGTACTTGGCCTTGATCTCGGCCTGCCGCTTCTGCATCACCGGCTGAGCGATGCGCATGCGGCGGGCGCTACGGATCGAGCCGGCACTGAGGGGGAACAGCGCCAGGCGGATCACCACGGTGAGGGCAATGATCGCCAGGCCGTAGCTCGGTACCAATCCGTAGAAGAAATCGAGGATCGGCAGCAGCAGGTTGTCGGAGATGTAGCCGATCACGGCGTTTGCAGGTCCGGGGAGAGAGGAAGTGGAGCCAGTGTGTCAGGCGGATGGCTCAGGCCGCCGCGTTGTTGTTGAAGCCGGTTTTGGCGCTGGCCTTGGCGGCTGGGCCGGCCGCCATCCGCTCCTGGATATAGGCCTCGGCTTCCTTGTAGCGGGGCACGGCGCGCATCTCGAGCTTCATGCCGTCGTTGAGCACCAGCACCATGTCGCCCCAGAACCCGAGGCCGCGGGCCACCGAGCGCACCTCGCGGATCTGGCTGTAGACCACCTGGCTGCGATCGCGGCCGAGCCAGCCACCACTCACCTCAACGCGACGGCTCGTGATGCGGAAACGCAGCCACAGGGCCCGCACGATCGCTCCCACAGCAAAGGGGATGCCGATCAGGCTGAGGCCGAACAGAAGGTTGGTGATCAGGTCACCCTTGGCGGGCCCGCCTGCATAGAAGATGTCTTCGTTGATGCTGGCTCCGGGGGCCACCGGAGGCGTCTTGGGCGTGCCTGTCATGGCCGTAGACCTGCCTTGGCGAGGAGTTGGAAACATTCTCCCAGCAGAGCCTCATCGCTGGCTTCGGCGCTGCCGGGTTTGAGGGAGATCAGCAGCCAGCGACCATTCGCCTGATCCGGCAGGTCCCGGACAGCCGCTGTGAGGTGGTGATGGAACAGGCGGCGCAGCTGATTGCGCCGCACCGATCGTTTGCTCACCTTGCTGCTCACCACCACCGCCAGCCGGCAGCTGTTGGGGCTCCGGTCGCGCGGGTCGGGTTTGAGCAGCTCGGGCTGGGCGTTCAGGCAGCGCAGCACCATCAGGTTGCCGTGATGACGCTGGCCCTTCTGATACAGGCGGTCAAAGACAAACCGCCCCCGCAGCCGGTGTTCCCGAGATAAAACCATCGGAAACGGGCTGACAGGAGCGGTTGCGTGAACAGGTGATCAGTGGAGTTCAGACCGCCAGGCGTGCGCGGCCCCGCTTGCGGCGGGAGCGGATCACGCGGCGGCCGGTGTGGCTGCGCATGCGAACGCGGAAGCCCGACACACGCTTGCGCTTACGGCTGGTTCCTTCAAGGGTGCGCTTGGTCATGGCTCCGGCTCGGCTGCGCCTTCAACGTCGATTGCCCAACCTACCAGCCCGCCTTGGCTCAATCCCCCTGGGGATCGATCTGGATCACCCAGCTGCCGAGGTAGCCCGAAACGGGCACGTCACCCGGGGCCTGGGCCAGCGCGTTGAACTGATACATCCCGATGTTGAAGGGATTGAACAGGTTGATGTACACGCCGATGGTCTTGCCCACGGGTACCGGTGTATCCGGGAAG
>JBDKGF010000136.1:0-5770 GCA_039798305.1 Cyanobacteriota bacterium | reverse complement strand
GGCGGTGGGGAACAGGAGCAGACCCGACCACCCGACAAAAACGAAGCGGTCGCGCTTGAGCCAGTCATCGAGGACGTCGAACCATCCCCGCTGCGGCGCGCGCCCTACAGCGATCGTCATGAGAGCGGCTTCATGAAGCGTTACATCGCCACTGTACGGGGAACCGGGCCGCTGTGGCGGTTTTCCCGGAAGCAGCGCAACTGGATAGGTAAAAGCTCCTAGCGAGCCATCGAACCGGGATCCATTCGCCAAAGTGGGGCCTGGCCGAAATCCCTGTTGTGTTCGTTGTTGAGCTCTCCCTCAAGCTGAGCCCCATGCCCGTTGCCGTGCAGCGCAAGGAGCAATCGGCCGCCGATGCCCTGTACCAACAGGTGAAGCAGGCCATGGAGAGCAGTCAGCCACGTCTGCTCGAACTCACCTGCGAGAAGGAGGAGAGCAAGCGGGTCACGCTGCTCACCAGCGAAGTGGTAGCCGTGCAGACCTACGAAAAGTCGGCCATGGGTGGCGGCGGCAAGCGCCCGGGCTTCAGCTTCGATGACTGACCGGGCCCCCAGCCTGGTGGTGGATCAGCTGGGCTTTGCCTGGCCCAACGGCCACAGCGCCCTCAACCACTGCAGCTTCTCCATTCCCAGGCCGGGGCTGTGGATGCTGGTGGGCGGCAACGGCAGCGGCAAAAGCACCTTGCTGCGGCTGATCGCGGGGTTGCTCACCCCGAGCCGCGGCCGCCTGCTGCGATCGCTCAAGCCTGCACTGGTCTTTCAGAACCCTGATCATCAGCTGCTGCTGCCGAGCTGTGGCAGCGAGATCGAACTGGCCCTTCCCGACACCGTGCAGGGCTCAGCGCGGCTGGCGCACGTGGAACTGGCGCTGCAGCAGGTGGGCTTGGCCGGCTTTCGGCAGCGGCCCATTCACAGCCTCAGCGGAGGACAGAAGCAACGCCTGGCCATCGCCGCCTGCCTGGCCAGCGAGGCGGAACTGCTGCTGCTGGATGAACCCACCGCCCTGCTCGACGAAACCAGTCAGGTGGAAGTCCTCCAGCTGATCCGCAGCCTCTGCGACCGCTCCGAGCTGCCGATCACGGCCCTGTGGATCACTCACCGCCTTGAAGAGCTGCGCTGGTGCGACGGAGCCGCCCTGATGCAACGGGGCAGCGTTGGCCCCTGGCGAAGCGGCGAAACGATGCAACGACAGCTCGCCCCCCTTGCGGGCGGGAAGGGCTGAGGGGTAAGTTCTTCGAGCACCCGTCAGGGCCGCATTCCTCGGTAGCTCAGCGGTAGAGCGATCGACTGTTAATCGATTGGTCGCAGGTTCGAATCCCGCCCGGGGAGCTTGAAAACCCCAGCCTCACGGCTGGGGTTTTTTCATGACAGCCGCCAGCGATGATGCCTGCCGCAATGGCGCCACTGCATCGCATCGTTGACCGACAGATTGCAACAGGGCAAACGGAAGAAAACCTGTAAATCCAGGCGCCTCGTTCAACAGCATCCGCCAGCGGAGAGCAGTTGGGGCAAGGGATCCCAGCTTTCAGCCCAGGATGCAGGCGACCGAGAAGTTCTGCAGATCCTCAACTCTCTGGGGAGAATGTGAGCAACGAACAGCGGACACACCCCGCAGCGCCTGCACTCCACCAACGGAGATCCACCATGAAGCCCTGCATCCTGCTGATCGAAGACGACAGCGATATGCGCGAGCTGGTGGCCGGCCACCTGGAGCACAGCGGTTTCGACGTGCAGCGCGCGGAAGACGGCATCAAGGGGCAGGCCCTGGCCCTCCAGTACACCCCCGATCTGATCCTGCTGGATCTGATGCTGCCCAAGGTGGATGGCCTCACCCTCTGCCAGCGACTCCGGCGGGATGAGCGCACCACAGGGATCCCGATCCTGATGCTCACAGCCCTGGGCAGCACCAAGGACAAGGTGAGCGGCTTCAACTCAGGCGCCGACGACTACCTGGCCAAGCCCTTCGATCTCGAAGAGCTGCTCGTGCGGATCAAGGCGCTGCTGCGACGCAGCGACCGCGCTCCCCTCTCGGCCAAACACAACGAAATCCTCAGCTACGGCGCCCTCACCCTGGTGCCGGAGCGCTTCGAGGCGATCTGGTTCGACGAACCCGTACGGCTCACCCACCTCGAATTCGAACTGCTGCACTGCCTGCTGCAACGCCACGGTCAGACCGTGGCGCCCTCGCTGATCCTCAAGGAGGTGTGGGGCTACGAGCCGGACGACGACATCGAGACGATCCGGGTGCACGTCCGCCATCTGCGCACCAAGCTCGAGCCCGACCCCCGCAAGCCCCGGTTCATCAAAACCGTGTATGGCGCCGGCTACTGCCTGGAACTTCCCAGCGGCGCCCACGAAGTGGAGCTTGCCCAGCTCGTGCACAACGCCCGCGCCAATCGCAGCGCGGCCTAGCAGCGGGACACACCGCTCAGCTCCAGCAACGCCACCTCCCAGGCCAGCCGGGGTTGCACAAACGAGCGGAGCTGACGCCGGAGCTGCTCCAGACGATGCTGCTGCGATGGGTTGTGGCTCAGCCGCCACAGCCGCAGCTGCCACCAATCGAGCAGCCACAACTGCTGTTCCACCTCCAGGGCTTCGCAGAGGTCACGCGCCAGGCTCAGCGCCTCGACCGGACTGACCGATGGGCCAGGTGCCTGTGAGCCACCGCTGGAATCGGATCCCACCAACGCGGCGCAGCGCTGGGCCAGACCTTCCGGCAGGGCCTGCCATTGCTGCCGCTGCTGCAACAGAGCCCCCGGAGAGCCGGCCGCCAGCTCCACCAGTTCCAGCGGGTCGGGACTGGTCCCCTGAAAGCCTCGCTCGGCCAGCACCTGCTGCAGCTGAGCCGGCGCCAGCCGGGCAAAGGGGATCGTCTGGCAGCGCGAGCGGATCGTGCTGAGCAGGCGATCAGGCGCGGCGGTGAGCAGGATCAGCAGGCCGTCTCCGGGCTCCTCGAGGGTTTTGAGCAATGCGTTGGCGGCGCCTTCCGCCATCGCCTCCACCGCCTCGATCACCACGAGGCAGCGCTCAGCCTCAACGGGCCGGCGCGCCAAAAACTGCGACACCGCCCGCACCTGCTCCAGCCGGAGCTGCGGCGGTGCCTTGCGGCTCACACCAGCCTCCGCGGCCCTGGACGCCGGCACCAGCTGGCCTTTATCGCTGTAGGTGGGCTCCACCCAGAGCAGATCGGGATGGTTGCCCTCCTGCAGCCGGCGCCGCACGGAGGCTGAACCACCAGGCCCTGCGATCACGCCCTCCAGAAACCGTCGGGCCGCGATGGAGCGGCCGACGCCATCCGGGCCGCAGAACAGATAGGCGGGTGCCAGGCGCTGGCGCTCAAGGGCTGCCAGCAGCAGGGCCGTGGCCTGCTGCTGGCCCACCAATCCAGCGAAGAGCGGTTCAGGCATCGGCGCCGGAGCGATCAGCCCTGCAGCAACGGGTGATGGCCTCCTGCAGGGCCAGGCTCACCTGCTCGGGGGGCTGCAATCCATCCAGGCGCTGCCAGCCGGGCTGAGCCGCCAGGGCCACAAACCCAGCGCAGACACGCGCCAGGAAGGCTTCACCACTGGCCTCGATGCGGTCGGCGGCTCGATGACCACGCCGCCGCAGCGACTCCTCGAGCGGCAGATCGAGCAAAAGGGTGAGATCCGGCTCCAGGCCACGGCAGGCGATCAGGGTGAGTTGCTCGATCAAGGACAGCGACAGGCCTCGGCCATAGCCCTGATAGGCGGCGGTGGAGCCGCTGAAGCGATCGCTCAACACCCAGTGACCCGCCTCCAGCGCCGGCAGGATGTGCTCCTGCACGTGCTGGGCACGATCAGCGGCATAGAGGAGCAGCTCTGCGGTGCTGCAGGGTGCTGCCGCCCCAGGCGGATGCAGCAGCAGTTCACGCAGGGCGCGGCCCAGTTCGGTGCCACCGGGCTCGCGGGTGACCACCAGCTCAGCGCCGGCAGGCATCAGGCCACTGATTGGCAGCCACCGGCGCAGGTGCTGGATCTGGGTGGTCTTGCCGCAGCCATCGATCCCCTCGAGCACCAGGAAGCGGCCGCGCTCAGACATCACCACCCAGCAGCAGGGCGTTCACCACCACCGTGATCGAACTGAGGGCCATCAACAGAGCTGCCAGAGGGGGAGAAAGCACCACGCCGAAGCCCGGCAACAGAGCACCGGCGGCAATGGGCAACACCAGGAGGTTGTAGCCGAAGGCCCAGGCCAGGTTCTGGCGCACCTTGGCCATGGTGCGGCGAGCGAGGCGCAACGCCTCGGGAATGGCGGTGAGGTGATCGCCGAGCACCACCAGATCCGCGGTATCCATCGCGATCTGCGTGCCGGTCCCCACAGCGATCCCGAGATCCGCGGCTGCCAGCGCCGGAGCGTCGTTGATGCCATCGCCGACCATCGCCACAGGGCCCCTCGCACCCCCGTGCTGCAGCCGCTCGAGCTTCTGCTGGGGCAGCAGTTCCCAGGCCAGTTGCTCCTGGCGCAACCCCAGAGCCTCACCCAGACGCTCGACGGATCCCTGGCGATCGCCGCTGAGCACGCCCAGCCGCAGACCCATGGCCTGCAGCTCGGCCAAGGCCTGCGGGGCATCGGGGCGCAGCGGATCCTCGATGGCGAGCAGTGCAAGCAACTGCTGGTCAGCGCTGAGGGCCACCACCGTGGCGCCGCGGCCCTCCTGATCCCGGAGCCAGCGCTGCTGCTCGGGCGTGAAGAACACACCGGACGCGGTGATCCAACCCGGACGGCCAAGCCGGCAGCGGCCATAGCCCTGCAGCTCCCCCTCCAGTCCATCACCCGGGATGGTGCGCGGCTGCTGCACCACGAGCAGAGGGAGCTCCAGCTCCTGAGCCCGCTGCAGGAGGGCATGGGCCAGGGGATGACGCGTGTCGGCTTCGAGGCTGGCGGCCAGCTGCACCAGGGCCACAGCATCTGAGCCGGGCTGGGCTATCTGCAGGGCGCTGAGGCTGGGGCGGCCGATGCTGAGGGTACCGGTCTTATCGAAGAAGACCGTTTTGAGCGCAGCGGCGGTTTCGATCACATCTCCGCCGCGAAACAGGATGCCGGCCTTGGCGGCGCGGCCGGTGCCCACGGTGATCGCCGCCGGTGTGGCCAGCCCGAGCGCACAGGGACAGGCCACCACCAGCACCGCAATGCTCAGCTGCAACCCGAGCACAAAGGGGGTTTCAGCCGCCAGTCCGAGGCTCTTGTGGGCGCCATGGGTATGGGCCGCCGGCGCGGCCGCCAGCACCTGGGGCCAGAGCTGAGCACCCCAGAGCCACCAGAACAGCCAGGTGGCGAGCGCCAGCAGCATCACCGCCACGCTGAAACGGCCCGCCACCCGATCGGTGAGCCCCTGGATCGGGCCCTTGCGCGACTGGGCCTGCTCCACCAGAGCAATGATCCGCGCCACGGCGCTGTCGCGCCCGGGCCGCACCACCTCCAGCAGCAGCGGAGCCTGCAGGTTGAGACTGCCGGCCGCCAGTTCGCTGCCCGCGCTCACCTGCTGCGGCAACGGTTCACCGGTGAGGCTCGAGACATCCAGATTGGAGAGACCCTCGAGCACGCGACTGTCCACGGGCACCCGATCTCCGGGCAGCAGCCTGAGGCGATCACCAGGGCGCAGGGCACCCACCCGCACCGGGCGGGTGATCGCCTCAGGCCCCGCGCCCACCACCAGAAGCGCCTCATCGGGCTGCAGCCGCGCCAGCTCCTGCAGGGCGCGGCCGGTGCGAAAGCGGGCACGCTCCTCGAGGAACCGACCCAGCAGCACG
>JBDKGF010000135.1:0-6259 GCA_039798305.1 Cyanobacteriota bacterium | reverse complement strand
AGACTGGAGAACAGGTTGCTCTGGTCGCTGGGGCGTTCCGCCGGTTGCGTTGAAGCTGCGGAGCTGTCGCCCCAGCGTCGACCGATCTCAAAGCCATACTGTGCAGCCAAGGCCACCACCTCATGGTGTTGATCGCAAGCGCGAAGGGCGTTCCGTAAAGCGGGTTGGCTTTCGCTCAAGGCCACGAAGGCATTGAGTTGGCGAACCTTCTCAAGAAATTGCTGCAGCTGGGCTTCGGCCATGGCCTCAGTATCCCTGGCCCAGCTGCTTGTGCATGCGAAAGCGCTGGAAGGGGACCCCGCCGATCAGCAGTTCCTCCCGCCAGCTCACCTGCCAGCCAAGCCGCTCAAACAGTGGCCTGGAGATCAGACTGGCCTCCGTCCGCAGCGCGGCCAGTGCATCCGCTCTGGCGGCGTGTTCGATCGCTTCGATCAACAGACGGCCGCAGCCCTGCCGTTGGGTGTCGGGATGGCTGTAGAGCAGGGCGAGGCGATCCGCCGGCCAGCGCAGGCTGAAGGCCATCGGTTCATCGC
Organism: Cyanobacteriota bacterium; assembly: GCA_039798305.1. Classification (GTDB taxonomy): domain Bacteria; phylum Cyanobacteriota; class Cyanobacteriia; order PCC-6307; family Cyanobiaceae; genus Vulcanococcus. The sequence goes on along the minus strand of JBDKGF010000135.1, from coordinate 5,726 downwards.
GCTGATTGCTGATCACAAACCCCTCACCCTTGCGCAGCAGCGATCGCAGCGTGTTGCTCTGTTCGGCCCAGGCCCATTGCTGCGCTTCGCTGTAGAGCTCTGCGGTGGAACCAAGCACCGCCTGGCGATAGATCTCCATCAGCGCATCGTGATCGTTGCTGTTCAGGCGTCGAACCTGATGAGGCATCTCGGAGGCGGCGCAGAATCCTGTCGCCATTGTGGTTCGCTGCTCGATGGGATGTTGGCTGTTGAACGCATGGCAACGCAGGTCTCGATGTTGTAGGTTGATAATGTCTCCTTAATCACATCTCCAGACAATGCTCACCGGATCGGAACTGCTGGCCAAAGTCAAGGAGCTCGGCGATGTGGGTAAATCGGAGATCGTCCGCTCCTGTGGCTATGTCTCCACCAAGAAAGATGGCGGTGAGCGTCTGAACTTCACCGCCTTCTACGAGGCCCTGCTGGAAGCCAAGGGTGTTGAACTCGGTGGCGCCAGCAAGGTGGGCAAGGGCGGTCGCAAGCTGAGCTATGTGGCCACCGTTCAGGGCAACGGTAACCTGCTCATCGGTAAGGCCTACACCGCGATGCTGGATCTTCAGCCCGGCGATGAGTTTGAAATCAAGCTGGGTCGCAAGCAGATCCGCCTGATCCCCGTCGGCGGCACCGACGAAGACGAGGAGTGATGGAAAGCGGCCTGAGCTGAGCCGATCTGGTCCGCTGGCTTCAGTCCAGCTTCACCATCACCCGATCTTCATCCCCGCTCATCCCCTTGGCGTTTGCCATCCCTCCGATGATCTCGGGGGGATTTTTTTGTCCATGCTGGTGCTCAGCGTTGCTGAACACCGTGTCTGGTAGCAGCGCTGTGTAGTCATCGGGGTGGCAGGTGAGCAGCACGACCTGGATTCCCCGGTGGATGCCGCGCTCAAGCATCCTGCGCAGCCCTTCCAGGCGTTCACGATCGCTGTTGGTGAAGGCATCGTCGAAGATCAGCGGTAAAGCATCGGCGTAGGCCGGCTTGAGCACTTCGGCCATGGCGAGGCGAACTGTGGCCCCCAGTTGTTCGCGCATCCCGCCGCTCAAGCGCTCAAACGCGAAGGCTTCTTCTCCCTGGCGGAGTTGGAGATCGTGGAAGCCCTGCTGCGGGTCGAAGGCCAGCAGCGGTTGCTGCGGTTCGCTGGCCAGTTCAGCCAGGTAGGGCGTGATCGCGGCACGCAGGGGTTCGCTGTAGCGGCTGGCCAGATTGCTCTGGGCACTGTGAAAGCGTTCCAGCAACAGCCGCAGGGCCCGGCCGCGTTGCTCCAGGGCAGCCCGCTCAGCCTCCGCTTCCTCCCAGGCCACCTGCCGCTGCTCGAGCTCTGCCAGTGGGTTGGTGGCACCCAGGCTCTGGGTGCGCTGCTGAGCCTGCCCCAGCTGGCTGAGCAGTCGATCCTTCTCCTGCTCCAGAGCCTGCAGCCGTTCAGCCACAGCCTCGAGGGGGCTCGCTGCTCCGCCGCGGTGTCGTGCTGTCTGCAGCTGCTCAAGTTCGGTGTGCAGGGCGCGCAGCTGCTGCTGTTGGGCTTCCAGCGTGCGATCCACCGCTTCGGTGTGGCGGAGTTGTTCCAGCCGCTCGCCCAGCACCTGCAGGGATCCCTCCAGCTGGCCGCAGCGGCTGCGCAGCTGCTCCTGGGCTGCTTGGCGACTCAGTTGGTGTTGCTCCAGCTCCAGCAGCTGTCGGTTGCTGCACTCCTGGCTGCGGCTCTGTTCGCTGCTGCGCTGGCGCAGGCCTTCTAGCTCGCTGCGCAGCTGCTCCGGATCCAGCCCAGCCAGCTCCTGGCCCTCCAGTTCAGTGCTCAGCTGCTGACGCCGAGGCTCGAGTTGCTCCAGCCGTTGTTGCAGCCCCGACCAGGGAATCGCTTTGGCGGCATGGCGCAGGTTGCTCAGTTCCTGCTCCAGCCCGTGGCGCTGCCGCTCGATCGTCTCAGCCTGATCGCTGCTGGTCAGCTTCAGCTGCTGCTTGAGCTGCTCGAGCTGTTGCCGGCACTGACGCTGCTGCTCCAGCGCCTGCGGCAGGGCCTGGCCGCCCCCGGGGCTGATCTGCAGGCGCACGCCGCTGCCTACCTCCAGCTCGGCCATGCTCTCAATCCTGCGCCGTTCTCCCCTGGTCAGGGCTTCCCCGTTCAGACGGATCGGCTGCTCCGCAGCCAGCACCTCCAAGCCCGCTGCCATTGCTTCGCAGCGGGCTGTGGCCTGTGCGAGAGCCTGCTCGGCCTGGCGGAGTTGCCGCACCTGCTCCGCCGTGATCTCCGGTAGAGCCGCCAGCTGCTGTTTGAGGCTTTCGGCCTGCTTCTGAAGCCGCTGCAGCTGCTGCTGGTGCTCGCGCAATTGTCGGGCTTCATCCTCCAGCTGCTGTAGATCAAGCCGCCGTTGCACCAGCTCCTGGCGCTGAGCCAGCTGCTGGAGAGCGACACTGGCCTGCTTCAGCTGCGCCTGGAGCTGCTGCCGTTGGGCCTGGTCCTGCTGTAGTTGCTGCAGAGCCGTTTCCAGTTGCTTCTGCGCCCGCAGCAGCTCCTGCTGCTCCTGGTGCTGCTGCATCAGCAGCTGTTGGCGCTCCTGTTGCTGCTGGAGCAGCGGATCCAGTTGGGCCTGGAGCAGCTGGGTCTGCTGCAGCAGCTGCAGCTCCCGTTGCAGGGCGGGTCGCTGTTGATGCTCGATTGTCTCCAGTCGCTCGTTGATGCTGCGCCATTCCTCCATGGCGGCTTCGAGATCGGCCACCTGCTGTTCGGCCAGGGCGAGGGCGGTGGCGGCCTCCTGGCTGCGCTGCAGTGCTCCAGCCAGAGGGGAGCCGGCCTTCACCTTGCCGGTGGCGGTGTAGAGCGTGTTCACCTGCTGCTGGATCTGCTCCATCACCAGCCTGTCGGTGCTGGATTCCAGAGGGCTCTGGCTGCTCTGCTTCTGGAGTTGCGCCGTCAGCCGCTGGTGGTCGTAGCGCTCCTGGCTGCCGTTGAAGGGGTTGAGGCCGGCATCGCCCTGGCGCACCCAGAGGTGAGCCCAGCGCTCCGGCAGTTGCGCAATGCGTCGCCCTTCCACCGGCGCCTCATAGCCCAGCAGCCGGGCCAGTTGGTCCTCGGCTTGCGGGCCGCTCAGGGCCACCCCGCTGCCATTGCTCAGTTGGCAGGTGCCGCTGGCGCCGGCAAAGCGTTTACGCAGCCGCCAGGTTTTGGCGTCGGCTTCAAAACGGATCTCCACCTCCGGCAGGCCGGCGTGCAGGCGCGAACGCAGCTCCTCCACACCGCGGCCTGTGGCTGTGGCGCGCAGGAAGAGGGCCTTGTGCAACGCCTCCACCAGGGTGCTTTTGCCGGTTTCATTGGCACCGGCGATCAGGGTGAGCTCACGGCCGAAGCACAGCTCCAGCGCCCGGTGACGCCGCACGTTCTGCAGCCTGCAGGCAATCAGGCGCATCCGGCCGCCCCTGTTGCGCGATGCAGCTCCGCCAACGCCAGCTGCAGCAGCTGGCGTTGCTCGCTTTCCCCATCGAGCGTGGCTTGAGCCAGTTCCGCCTGGATTCCGCCGACCACGCTGGCAATCAGGGGATCTTCGGCCCGTTGCAGCAGCCGCTCCAGTTCCTCCGGATTGGCCTGCTGCTCGATGCGTCCCCGTCGCTTCAACCGCAGCAGCTGGGCATCCAGGCGCTCCAGCAGCTGCTCATAGCGCTGGTGGGCTTCGAGGCTGAGACGGCCGCTCTGCTCGAGCAGCAGCAGCTGCTGGCCGGGTTCGCCCTCAAGCAGGGGGGCCAGCTGCCGCTCCAGCCGGTCCAGATCTGCGGGGGAAGTGAGATGGACTCTCAGCTGCCGCCACTCCAGGGCGGCGGTTGTCTCGGACTCCACCGCCGGAGCCCCGCCGCGCTCGGCGTTCACCACCAGGACCTGCCCGCCCTGGTAGTCGTCGCTGCGGGGAAAGCGATCCGGTTCCGGCGTGCCGCTGTACCAGGTGCGGGCGTTGATCTGTTTGAGGCCATGCCAGTCGCCCAGGGCGACGTAGTCGAGCTGATCGAGCAACGCCGCGTCGAGATGCAGGCGGTTGTTGGCGCTGGTGGGGTTGTCGTCGTCGGCATCGAGATCAGCTGCGACGAAGCCGTGCACCGAGCCATGGGCCAGCAGGATGCGCGCCTTGTGGGCCGGGAGCTCATGCCACGCCAGCTGCCGGACCCAGTCGGTGGGATCGCTGCTGTCGCTGCGGCGCAGCAGGGGGCAGGGCAGCACCACGGCGCTTTCCAATTCAACGGGCTGGCGCTCGAGCAGCACCTGCAGGTTGGGCGCCCGCCGCTGTTGTTCGCTCTGAAAGAAGGGCTGATGCCACACGCTGCCCGGCGCGCCATGGTCGTGGTTGCCGGGGATCACCAACACCGGAATCCTCAGCTTGCCAATCGCCTGGCAGACGGCGGCAACGTCGCTGCTGCTGGGTGTTGGCGCGTCGAACAGATCACCGGCCACCAACAGAAAGGCCGGCTTGGCGCGGGGGATCAGCGCGCCGATCCGGCCGATGGCATCGATGCGGGCCTGGCGCAGGCGAGCCCGCTTGTCGGGGTCGTGGACTCGGGCGTAGGGCTTGCCGATCTGCCAGTCGGCGCTGTGCAGAAAGGTGAGCATGCAGGGAGGCTGCGTGGCATCCATTTCAGCGTGTCCGTCTGGTCTGCAGACTGAATCCACCCTCGTCAAGCCCTGCGTGCCTCTCCTGATTGCCTGCTGGCGCCGGTTGGGCGCCGCGCTCCTGGCCGGCCTGCTTGCCCTGCTGCTCTGGCCTGGGGTGGCCCTGGCCGACGGCGCTCAGCTGTTTGAGCTGCATTGCGCCGGCTGTCATGTGAATGGAGGTAACATCATCCGGCGCGGCAAGACGCTCAAACTGGCCGCACTGGAGCGTGAGAACCGCGCCTCCGAGGAGGCCATTGCGGCCATTGCCGCCGCAGGCGTGGGCCAGATGAGCGGCTACGGCACGGTGTTGGGAGAGCAGGGCACCGCTGAGGTGGCGGCCTGGGTGTGGCAGCAGGCCCTGGCCGGCTGGCCTAAAGCCTGAGCTCAGAACGCCTGGATCCAGGGGTAAACCTTCAGCTCGGTCCAGATGCCGTTGCGCCAGTAGACGTCGCTGTGAAGCAGCGCTTCCACCTGTTGCTGGCTCTCAGCCTCGTAGATGCCAAACACGTGGGTGCTGCCTTCGGTGGGCCCCAGGGTGATCAGAACGCCCGCATCCTTTTGCTGCTGCAGGCCCGCCAGGTGCTCTTCGCGATAAGGAGCACGCTTCTCTAGTGCGTTCTCGCAGTAGGTGCCCCAGAGCACGAAACGCATGGTTGCAACAGACTTCAGGGCGGCAACCTACAGCCAGCCCGCCGCAAAGATCGGCTGGCGGATCCGGGAGGGGAACAGGATCGGGCGATCCGTGGGCTGCGCGGAGGCCTTCTCGCTCCAGCGCACGCTGCAGATGAAGCTGTTGCCGTTCTTGGTGCTGTTCATCCGATAGCGAAACTCCTGCACCACAGCTTTCTCCGGCATCAGGTACTGGGCCTGGTTGCAGGCATCCACCTCGGAGATGGCGGAGCTGTAGTGGCTCCAACCGGCCTGCGCTGCCGTGGGTGCCAGGGCAAGGCCGCCCAGTAGCAGGCCGGCGGGGAGTAGGAATCGGTGAGCCATTGCGGCGGGCTGAGACGTCATTGGCGCTGATTCTGACGGCAGCGGCAAGCCACAGCGCAAGGCGCT
>JBDKGF010000134.1:0-2774 GCA_039798305.1 Cyanobacteriota bacterium | reverse complement strand
CTCATGCTCTCCAGCTGACGGCGCACGTCTTCGATGGCCTGGTTGAGCTCATGAACCTTGTCCTGCAGCTCGGTTTCACGAAGGGGCCGGCTGGGGGGCGGGGAATCCAGAGCCTCCTCCTCATTCCAGGAGAGCCGGTTGAGGCGGAGGCTGCGGTTCTGCCGCTGCTCGCCGCGGCGACGCTCTGCTTCGGAGAGCAGCCACCAGCCGAGGCCTGCGGCGCCGATCAGGGCGCCGGCCAACAGGGTGCCCAGGGAGCCGGAACCGCTGTCTCGGTTGGCCATTGCGCCGTGATCGGAATGCTGTGCGCTCAGCCTACGAAGTTCGTCTGGCTGAGGCCATAGAGCCGTTGTTCGGCGTCACCGATCCCCGGCAGGATGCGGCCCTCGCTGTCGAGTTCCGCATCAATGCAGCCGGTGTAGATCGTGAGGTCTTCGTAGCGTTCACCCAGCTGCTTCAGGCCAGGACTGGCGGTGAGCGCCGTGATCACCCGCAGCCGCTGGCCGCCCACGCCGCGTTGCTCCAGCTGCTCCAGCACCCGCAGCAAACTGTCGCCTCGTGCCACCTGAGGCGCAAACACCAGCACCCCAGCTCGAGCCGGGATGGTTTCAGGCAGGGTGTTGCACCAGAGGGCCGCCGGCGCCGAGCCATCGCCGTAGCTCACACCCACATGGGCCACAGCGGCACTCGGCACCACTGGGCGTGCTCCTTCCCACAGGGTCAGCCCGCCCCGCAACAGGGGAACCGCCAGCATCGGGATCGAGCCATCCACCACCGTGCCTTCGGTGGTGGCCAGCGGGGTCTGAACCTGCACGCGTTGGTAAGGAATCCAATCGCGCATCGCCTCATAGGTGAGCCAGCGGCCCAGTTCCGCCATGGCGGTGTTGAACAGGGCCTGGGGTGTCTCGCGATCGCGCAGCAGGGTGAGCCAGTGGCCGATCAGGGGGTGGGGCGGAACCACCACCCGCAGGGTCTTGCTCATCGATCGCGCTGCGGCGGCTGCCTGCAATAACTTGGCTGCCCAACGTAGTGCTGCCGTGTTGCCGCTCCCTTGCTCCCTGGCCAGCGCCCTGCGGGCCACGCTGCGGGCGGCAGTGGTTCTGCTGCTGCCGCTGGTGCTCTGGGGCCAGAGCGCTGCCGCCATCACGGCGCCCGAGTTGCGCAGCCAGCGCAGCCTGCAGGACCTTCAGCCCGACATGCACGGCCGCAACCTGCAGCAGCAGGAATTCCTCAAGGCCAACCTCGAAGGCTTCGACCTCAGCGCCAGCGATCTCCGCGGCGCCGTGTTCAACACCGCCAACCTGCAGGGCGCCAATCTGCACGGGGCCGATCTTGAAGACGCCGTTGCCTTTGCCAGCCGCTTCGACAACGCCGACCTCAGCGATGCCGTGCTGCGCAACGCGATGTTGATGAACAGCAAGTTCGCCGGTGCCAACATCGCCGGCGCCGATTTCACCGACGCGGTTCTGGATCTGCCCCAACAGAAGCAACTCTGCGGCCGGGCCAGCGGCACCAATGCACGCACCGGTGTGGCCACCCGCGACAGCCTCAACTGCCGTTGATCAGGTCTGAGCAGACGGATTGCTCAGACCCACTACATTGATGGCGTCGGTTCTTCGGGGGATCAGCCCGAAGAGGAAACGGGGAAAGACCGGTGCGAATCCGGCGCTGTCCCGCAGCTGTGATCGAACGGGGCTGAGGCCGCGTTCGCAGTCAGAACGCCCGCCGGTCGTTGCTCCCTCACCCCCTGGCGCGGACCAGGCCAAGACATGATTCATCGCCTCATGCCGGTCGCCGGCGCCCTGGCCCTGCTGGTGGCCGGCCCTGCCCTGGCCCACCATCCGATGGAGGCGATGCACCTGGTGCCCAATGCCTTCACCGGTCTGATCAGCGGCTTGGCTCACCCGCTGCTGGGTCCGGATCACCTGCTGTTTCTGGCGGCTCTGGCTCTGGTGGGCCTGCAGCGTTCCGGCCGCTGGATGCTCACGTTGCTGGCGGTTGGTTTGGCGGGTACCGGTCTCGGCCTGGTCTGGCCTGGGCTGCCGGCTCCTGAGCTCCTGGTGTCGCTGACGCTGGTGGTGGAAGGACTGGTGGTGCTCCGCCGGCTGCCCCAGATCCTGCTTCTGCCTACCTTTGCCCTGCATGGCTATGTCCTCAGCAGCACGGTGATCGGCTGGGAGAGCACCCCGATCGCCACTTATCTGCTTGGGCTGCTCCTCAGCCAGGGGGCGCTTCTGCTGTTGGCGCTGATCACCCTGCGGGGAGCTGCCCAACGCCTCGATGGCCAGGCCCGCACCCTGTTGGCCGGCAGCCTGATCGGCGTTGGTGCCGCTTTCAGCTGGACCGCGCTGGTGGGTTGAGATGAACACAGCCACCAGGCGACTGCCCGTCACGGTGGTGACGGGTTTTCTCGGCGCAGGCAAATCCACCCTGCTGCGTCACCTCCTGCTCAGTAGTGGCTTGCGCTTGGCCGTGCTCGTGAATGAGTTCGGTGAGGTGGGGATCGATGGTGATCTGATCCGCAGTTGCGGCTTCTGCCCGGAGGAGGAGCTCGACGGCCGCGTGGTGGAACGTGCCAACGGCTGCCTCTGTTGCACCGTGCAGGATGAATTCCTGCCCACCATGCAGACGCTGCTCGAGCGCGCGGATCAGCTCGATGGCATCGTCGTGGAAACCAGTGGTCTGGCTCTGCCTGTGCCCTTGGTGCAGGCTTTTGGTTGGCCTGAGATCCGCACCCGCACGCGGGTGAGCGGCGTGGTGACGGTGGTGGATGG
>JBDKGF010000133.1:0-10594 GCA_039798305.1 Cyanobacteriota bacterium | reverse complement strand
AAGCCGGCATCCGCCTGATCGATCGGATTGGCAAACAGCAGATCGCAACCCTTGCGCGCGAACTTGGCCTGCGCCTGGGGCAGCACATCACCGCTGTGGGCAGCGAAACCCAGGATCCGCTGACCGGCCGGCAGTCTGCGCACCAACTCCACCAACAGATCGGGAACAGGCTCCCAACCTGCTGCCATGGCTGCCGTAACAGTCGCCTTATCGGGTTTGTGGCTGAGGGTGACCGCGGGCCGGTGGTCCGCCACGGCCGCAGCCATGGCGATGGCATCCGCCTGGGGCTGCAGCTGCTGCAACACCTGCTGAAGCTCTGCGCCGGTATCGATCGGATACCGATTCAGGCCCTCCAGCCAGGCGGGCTCCAGCTGCAGCGCCCCATGCACCAGATCCACCTGGGCACCACGAAAGCGGGCCGCCTGGGCCAGGAGCACCCCCATACGGCCCGTGCTGGGATTGCTGATGCAACGGGCTGGATCAAGCCATTCCCGGGTCGGGCCGGCGCTCACCAGCAGACGGCGCCCCTGCCAGTCGCGCCGCCACCCCCAGCTGGCCAGGCTCTCGAGAGCCAGCAGCAGCAGCTCCGGCTCCGCCATCCGGCCTGAGCCCTGGCGATCACAGGCCAGCAGGCCCTCGGCCGGCCCCATGGGGAACACCCGCTCAAACCGCTGCAGCTGTTCCCAGTTGGCGCGCACACCCGGCGCACCCCACATCGCCGTGTTCATCGCGGCGGCGGCCAGCACGGGCGCTTCGGTGGCCAGCAGGGTGGAGGCCAGCAGGGTGTCGCCGAGGCCGTGCACCCATCGCCCCAGGGTGGTGGCACTGAGCGGCGCCAACAGCAGCAGATCCGCCCATTCCGCCAGCTCAATGTGCAGCGGCCGCGGGGCCGTATGGCTCCATTGGTCGGCGTCGAGATAACAGCGCTCGCGGCTGAGGCTGGCCAGCGCCACAGGACTCACCAGTTGCGCAGCGCTGGGTGTGAGCACGCAGCGCACCTGAGCGCCACGCTTGACCAGAGCGCTCACCAGCAGCGGCAACTTCACGGCCGCGATGCTGCCGCTGATTCCCACCAGGATGCGCCGGCCAGCCAGCGGATCCACGGCAGCAGCCGATGGCGACCGCTCAGTCCTCATCGAAGGGTTCCTGATCCACCAGATGCACGTAGGGGCGGGCCAGCTCAGGGCGGTGGATCGCCACGGCGCGCAGCAGATGCCAGTCCTGCAGCCCGGCAAAGGGGCTGGGGTAGTCGTCCTCCTCAAGACGCCGAGCCAGGGCCGCCACCGCCTCCTCGTCCAGGGAGGCAAGCAGCTCGGGCGTGATGGCAGCGGGCTGGGTCATGGGGGGAGGGCAACAGGGCGGCAACGCCACCAGCAAAGACTGATAAGTTCTCGCCACAGCCCCAACGGGGCTGCCAGGGGAATTAGCTCAGCTGGTAGAGCGCTGCGATCGCACCGCAGAGGTCAGGGGTTCGAGTCCCCTATTCTCCATCCACCTCAAGAGGCCAGGCAGCGGCAGCGATGAACTGGAGCCCTGAAGCCGAAGCCAAGCTCAAGGAAATCCCCTTCTTCGTGCGCCCTGCCGTACGCAAACGCATCGAAGCCCTAGCCAGCGAGGCCAGCCGCGATGCGATCGATCTAGCCTTTTATGAAGAGGCCAAGGCACAGTTCGGTCAGAAGTGAGGCCGGGCGGGCAACCACCCGAATCGCTGTTGGATTCGAGCCACTGACCATGGCCCGGTCTCTGCTAGAGGGGCGATGCGGTAAAAGGGACAGATCAGTCCGTCCCCGGTCGAACGCATGTCGCAGTCGAAGCGCGAGCAGGTAGTGAGCCATCTGCGCTACATCCGTCAGGAACTGCGCGAGATGCATCAGGGCGTGATGGATGACGGCCTGCTGCCGGAAGCCGGTGAAGTGCGCGGGGTGATGGCCCAGATGGAAGCCCTGCTGGAGCTGCTCGAAGGGAAGGGCTCCCGCAAGAAGGATGCCGACGGCTGAGCACTGATTGAGCAGCTCCCGCCCACTGCAGCGCACCCGGCTCCAGCAAAGCCTCGGTGGTGCCTGGCCCAGGCTGGAGCAATGGGCGCGCAATCCCTGGCGTCGACTCTCACTGCTGCTGATCGTGCTGCTGAGCACGTTCTTCCTGGGCAATGCGGTGAGCACGATCATCGGCGCACGGGCCTTCCTGGATCCCCCGGCAGCACTGATCTGCGTGGTGCTGATCGAAGTGGCGGTGCGGGCCCGCAAACCGCTGCTACGGCTCGACGGGGACAGGCTGGGCCTGCAACTGCTCGACATGACCCGCATCGGCTTCTGCTACGGGCTGTTGCTTGAGGGCTTCAAATTGCTCTGAGGCCCAGGGCCCAGCTCAACTGGCAGCCATCAGATACAGCAGCGCCATACGCACGGCAATGCCGTTGGTCACCTGCTGTTCCACCAGCGAACGCTGCAGATCGTCGAGCAGGGCTCCGCTCATCTCCACGCCGCGGTTCACCGGCCCTGGATGCAGCACAGGCACCGCCGGCGCGCAAACCTGCAGACGCTCATGGGTCAGCCCATAGGCTCGGTGGTAGCTCTCCAGGCTGGTGAGCAGGTTCTGGTTCATGCGCTCCTGCTGCAGGCGCAGGGTCATCACCGCATCTGCCCCCTCCAGCGCACGATCGAGATCGCGCTCCACCCGGATGGTGGAACGCTTCCGCACAGGGTCAACAGCCTGCCCCGGGGGCGGTGCAGCCACGAATTGACCGAAAGCATCCGGCAACAGCGTGGCCGGCCCGCAAAGCACCACTTCCGCGCCGCAGGCCGTGAGAGCCCAGAGATTGGAGCGGGCCACGCGGGAATGAAGGATGTCGCCCACGATCGCAATGCGCCGGCCGCGCAAAGCCTCCGGCGTGGGGGCATCGGGAGCGAAATAGCGAGCCAGGGTGAACAGATCGAGCAGGCCCTGGCTGGGATGGCTATGGAGACCATCCCCACCGTTCAAGACGGCCACCCGATCGCCGCTGGCATCGAGATCGCGGGCCAGGGCGGCGGGCACACCGGTGCAGCGATGGCGCACGACGAGCAGATCAGCTCCCATGGCCACGTAGGTGCGCACCGTATCGAGCAGGCTTTCACCTTTGCTCAGCGAGCTGGAGGACGGCGAGAAGCTCTGCACATCAGCCGATAACCGCTTGGCCGCCAGCTCAAAGCTGCTGCGGGTGCGGGTGCTGGGCTCAAAGAACAGGGTGGTGACCAGGCGGCCCTGCAGCGCCGGCAGCTTGCGGGCCCCGGAGCTCGGCATCACGCGAAAGCGCTGGGCCAACTCCAGAACCGTGGCGTAATCATCGAGCGAGAAGGCCGCCAGATCCAACACATGGCGGTGGGTCCAGTCGCTCAAGGTGGGCTGCGAGAGACAGCTTCAGGCTAGAAGCCCATCGGCAACGCGGCCACGCCAAGGGCGTCCGCCCCGGCCGGCGTGCGATCCCCCCGAGCCCGCTTGCTCACGCTGCGGCTGGCGCGCAGGTACCAGCGCCAGGGCAGGTCCTGCCCCTGGCTGATGCCGATGCGCGTGGTTTGCATCAGGTCGCTGGGCTCCAGCACCGCCCAGCCCGGAGGCCTGGCGGCCAGCCACAGCCCCGCCTCTGGATCCGAGAGCTGAGCATCACGGCGGCCATCGATTCCGAAGCGCCGTGCCAATAACGCCGGACCCGCCGCCACCCGCTCCGGCTCATCAGGCAAAGCTGCGGCCCTCAGCAACACCCCGTTGGCCCAATCCGCCCGATGCGTCACCACATTCACGCAGTGATGAATGCCATAGCTCACATAGACGTAAAAGCGTCCAGGCTCCCCAAATAGGGTTTCGTTGCTGGGAGTGCGGCGGCGGTAGCCGTGGCAGGCGGGGTCGTCTTGGGAATACGCCTCCGTTTCCACAATCACGCCCCACAGCAGCTCGCCATCGGCTTGGCGTTTCACCAACAGGCAGCCGATGAGCTCGGGGGCGACGACCTCAGCGGGGCGGACAAAGAAGGATGGGGGCAACGGAACCGGCAGCTCCGGCGAGCGCCCTGGATCACAGCCCGACACAACCACTCCCCAGCGGTGCTCGACTCCAGCAGACTGAGCGGATCACGGCAACCGATCGATGGATCACAGCTCCGGCTTCACCCTCGCCACCGTGCTGATCGGCGGCAGTGGTCTGTTCGTGCTCGCCACGCTGTTCTTCGGCACCAAGGGCGGCTACTACGACACCGACCAGTACGACGGCAACGGCACAGCCCACTGAGCCCGGCGTCAGCCCTGACTGGGCAACTGCTCAGATTCAGGGCATTCACCCGTGACCTCAAGGTCTTCCGGCTGGGCTGAGCGGCTGAAATAGGCCAACCGCGTGCTGACCGCGCCGATCGAATCGAGGCGCACGCACTCCTCCCAGCTGTGGAGTTCGTCGTCGTCTTCCGCGTCATAGCGGAAGGTGACGAGATCACCTTCGAGCTCCACCACGAGCGCTTCCTCGATCCAGCGCTGCTGATCGCGCAGAAACACCCAGATCGGCCGTTGCTCGCACTGGAAGCGGTAGAGCTTGCGCTGCAGCATGGGGTGCCCTCAGGAACCACCTGAGCTCAATCCTAGGGATACTGAGCCGAACTGAGCTGCTCTGCCGTCGTGGTTGCCACCAGTACTGAAGAGATCCGGCTGCAACTGCGCAGCTGGCCGGAGGTGGAAACGTATCTGCAGCGCTGTAAGGGCGTGATCGTGCCGCTGGGCTCCACCGAGCAACACGGCCCCACCGGGGCCATCGGCACCGACGCCCTCACCGCCGAAGCCGTGGCCCTGGAAGTCGGGCGCCGCAGCGGGGTGCTCGTCACCCCCGCCCAGGCCTTCGGCATGGCCGAACACCACCTGGGATTCGCCGGCACGATGAGCCTGCAGCCCTCCACGCTGCTCGCCGTCATCCACGACCTGGTGCTCTCCCTGGCCCGCCATGGCTTCGAACGCATCTATGTGATCAACGGCCATGGCGGCAACATCGCCACCACCAAAGCCGGCTTCGCCCAGGCCTATGGCACCGCCGCCAGCCGCGGCCTGGCCGCTGCCCCCAACCTGCGCTGCAAGCTCGCCAACTGGTTCATGGCGCCGGAGGCGATGAGCCTGGCGCGGGAGCTCTATGGCGACAAGGAAGGGCACCACGCCACGCCGAGCGAGATCGCCATCACCCTGGCGCTGGAGCCAAGCCTCCAGAGCAAGCAGCGGCCCCTGCCGGAGCCAGCGCCCGCCGGGCCAATCCACGGGCCTGAGGATTTCCGTCGCCGCCATCCCGATGGCCGCATGGGCTCTGACCCATCACTCGCCACCGCCGAGCACGGCCAGCGCTTCCTGGATGTGGCGGCCACAGCCCTCACGGCCGATCTGCAACGCTTTCTGGAGGAGCCCTCCAGCTAGGTTCTGCCCATGAGCAACATCAGCGCCGACGACGTCCGCAAGGTGGCCAAGCTGGCCCGCCTCGAGCTGCCCGAGGAGAAAATCGCCACGTACACCACTCAGCTGGAGCGGATCCTCGATTACGTGGATCACCTCCAGGCCGTGGATACCGAAGGAGTACCCCCCACCACCCGCGCCGTGGAAGTGGTGAACGTGACCCGCGACGACGTGGTGGTGCCGACCGAGGTGCGTGAACAGCTGCTGGATGAAGCCCCCCAGCGCGAGGGGGATTTCTTCCGCGTGCCGAAGATCCTGGCTGACTGAGCAGAGGAGCCGGCTGAGGCCCGATCAGGCCTCAGCGTTTCGGTGACACGGCCGTGCGGTGCAACAGCGCCACTACATGCCGCCGCGCTTTGAAGCTGGGCAGCAGACCAGCGATGGGCCGCAACTTGCTGCGGCGGCGCTTATGGCTGCGAACGCCCAGAAGAATGTCGTAGATGAAGTTGGTGAAATCAGCCTTGCTTTCAAACAGGCCGAGGCGCTGAGGCGAACCCTTGGCATCCAGGATTGGCTTGGTGGCTTCATAGGCCGGCTTGTATTCAAACCAGGGAATCGAAGGCCACAGGTGATGAACCAGGTGGTAGTTCTGGCCCATGATCAGCCAATTCATCAACCTGCCGGGATAAATCCGGGCGTTGTGCCAGCGATTGCGCGACAGGAACGGCCGGTGAGGCAGGTAATCGAAGAAGAGACCCAGGGTCACGCCCACCATTAGAGCCGGGGCAAACCAGCAGTTGAAGATGAAGTCAATGAAGCCGTACTTGATGCCCGCAAACACAATCGCGAAGAAGACACCACGGCCCAAACCCCACTCGAGCAGCTCGTAACGGCGCCAGAGGCGGCGCTGGAAGAAAAAATATTCGTGATAGAAGAAACGCGGAGCGATCAGCCAAAGCGGGCCGAAGGTGCTCACGATGTGATCGGGATCGTTCTTCGGGTCATTCACATGGGCGTGGTGCTGCAGGTGCACCCGCGTGAACACCGGAAAGCTGAAGCCGAGGAGCAGGGCTGCTCCGTGCCCCATGAAGGCATTCCAGAAGCGATTGGGATGAGCCGCGTTATGGCAGGCGTCATGAATCACCGTGCCCTCGAGATGAAGGGCCAGAAAACCGGTGGCCAGCAGGGGCAGCAATGGCCACTGCCAGGCAAACCAACCCGCAATCGTGATCCCGGCTAGGACATAGCCACCCAGGAACAGAACCACCGTGGGATTCCAGGCCGAAGGCGGGTCGAGGTACTCGCGCGGCACAGCGCTCACCGATGCGCGCAGCTCCCGAGGGGATCCCTCCATCTCCGGTGACTGAACCAGAGTTTGTGTCATTCCCTGGGCTTACCCGGCCAACGTTGAGGCCACCTTAGGAAGTTGAGGCCTTCGCCCCGATGCCCACCGGGGGACTTGAACCCCCACAGCCGAAGCCACTGGAACCTAAACCCAGCGCGTCTACCAATTCCGCCAGGTGGGCATGGCGCGACTGTACGGATACACCGAGAATGCGGTCAATCTCGGCCCGGTCATGGTTGCCAGTCTCAGCGGAACGCTCGCCCTGCTGGTCGGCCTGGCCGTGCTGATGCTGCCCTTACTGGCTGGCGAACTCTCACGTCCCCGCGATGCCATGTGGGGTGCGGTGGTGCTGCTGCTGGGGCTGACCCTGGTGACCAGCGCCGACCGGCTCACGGGCTCCCCGATGCTCGCCGTGCTCTGCGGAGGCCTGCTGATCGGCCGCCTCGGCCTGGAGGTGCTGCAGTTGCGCTGGCGAGCCCTCACCCCCGAGGAGCAGCAGCGCCTCCTCTCGCTGGAGCGCTGGCAAACGAGCCTGAGCGAACTGCTGGTGAGCGTGGCCCGGGGCCTTGGCGCGGTGAGCACCGCCTCTGGCTCGGTGCTGGCTGCACTGCAGCGCGGCGGCGGCAGCACGGGCAGCAGCGGCAAACGCTGGGTCCGGGCCGACCATGCCACAGGCGCCGGGGAGCCCTCCCACAGCCCGAGTGAGCCCGATGAAGCCACCGCGGCCACACCGGAACCCACTCCGGTGGTGCACTCCTTCGCCGAAATCGATCAGCTGCTCCAGAGCGCTGTCAGCCAGGCGGGATAATCGGCCCTTGCTGCCCCCGGCGCCGTGACCGCCAGCTCTGCGCCCGCCACCTCCTACAAGGAGACGCTCAACCTGCTGCAGACGCCCTTCTCGATGCGGGCGAACGCGAAGGTGCGCGAGCCGGAGATTCAGGCGTTCTGGGCGGAGCTCCAGCTTTATGAGCGCCTGAGCCAGCAGAACCCCGGCGAGAGCTTCACCCTGCACGATGGCCCCCCCTACGCCAACGGGGCCCTGCACGTGGGCCACGCCCTCAACAAGATCCTCAAGGACATCATCAACAAAACCGCTCTGCTGCAGGGCAAGCGGGCTCGCTTCATCCCGGGCTGGGACTGCCACGGTCTGCCGATCGAGCTGAAGGTGCTGCAAGGGCTGAGCAGCAGTGAGCGCACCGAGCTCACGCCTGTGAGCCTGCGCAAAAAGGCCCATGCCTATGCGCTCGAGCAGGTGGAAGGTCAGAAGTCCGGCTTCCGGCGCTGGGGCATCTGGGCCGACTGGGATCAGCCCTACCTCACTCTTCAGAAGAGCTACGAGGCCGCCCAGATCGGCGTGTTCGGAGCGATGGTGCTGGCGGGGCACATCTACCGGGGTCTCAAGCCGGTGCATTGGAGCCCGAGCTCCCGCACCGCATTGGCGGAGGCCGAACTCGAATACCCCGACGGCCACACCTCCCCCAGCATCTATGTGGCCTTCCCGGCGGTGCAACTGCCCGAAGGCCTGGCCGCACAGCTGAGCGCTGCGGGATTGAACCCCGAGGTGGCGATCGGCGAGGGCGGCCTCGCCGTAGCGATCTGGACCACCACCCCCTGGACCCTGCCCGCCAACCTGGCGGTATCGGTGAATGAGCGGCTCGACTACGCCATCTGCGCCGTGATCCCCCGCGGCGAGAGCGCCACACCCGCCGCCAGCCACCTGGTGGTGGCCGCAGAACTGCGCGAGAGCCTCGAAGCCAGCCTGGGGCTTGAGCTTCAGCCCCTGCTCAGCGTGAAAGGCGCTGATCTCGAAGGGATCGTCTACCGCCACCCGCTGCTGGAGCGCACCAGCGCCGTGGTGATCGGCGGCGACTACATCACCACCGAAGCCGGCACCGGTCTGGTGCACACCGCGCCCGGCCACGGCGTTGACGACTTCAACACCGGCCGCAAATACAACCTGCCGGTGCTCTGCCCGGTAGATGAAGCCGGCAACCTCACCGCCGAAGCCGGCCCCTTCGCCGGCACCAACGTGCTCAAGGACGCCAACCCCACGATCATCGAGGCGTTGGAGGGCACTGGACTACTGCTCAAGCAGGAGCGCTACGAACACCGCTACCCCTACGACTGGCGCACCAAGAAACCCACGATCTTCCGTGCCACCGAACAGTGGTTCGCCTCGGTGGAAGGCTTCCGCACGGCAGCCCTGGAGGCCATCGCCCAGGTGGAGTGGCTGCCGGCCAGCGGCCGCAACCGGATCGAAGCGATGGTGAGCGAGCGGGGCGACTGGTGCATCAGCCGCCAGCGCACCTGGGGCGTGCCGATCCCGGTTTTTTATCACCGCGAAACCGGTGAGGTGCTGCTCAATGAGGCCACCCTCAGTCACATCCAGGGCCTGATCGCCGAGCACGGCGGCGACGTGTGGTGGGAACGCGATGAAGCCGGGCTGCTGCCGGCGGACTACGCCGGCGAAGCCGCGCAATGGCGCAAAGGCACCGACACGATGGACGTGTGGTTTGACTCCGGCTCCTCCTGGGCCGGCGTGCTGGGCGGACTGGCCGGCGCCAACGGTGCAGGCGGCGAGAGCCGTGCCCCCGAACTCCACTACCCCGCCGACCTCTATCTCGAGGGCAGCGACCAGCACCGGGGCTGGTTCCAGAGCAGCCTGCTCACCTCGGTGGCCGTCAACGGCCATGCCCCCTACAAGCGGGTGCTCACCCACGGCTTCACCCTCGATGAGAAGGGTCGCAAGATGAGCAAATCCCTCGGCAACGTGGTCGACCCCGCGGTGCTGGTGGAGGGCGGAAAAAACGAAAAGCAGGAGCCCGCCTATGGCGCTGATGTGTTGCGCCTCTGGGTGAGCTCGGTCGACTACTCCGCCGATGTTCCCCTGGGCCCGGGGATCGTGAAGCAACTGGCGGACGTCTACCGCAAAGTGCGCAACACCGCCCGCTACCTGCTGGGCAACCTGCATGACTTCGACCCGCGGCCGGCCAGCGACGGTGGCGATGCCGTGCCCTACGCCGAACTGCCACTGCTCGATCAATGGATGCTGCAGCGCACCGCTGCCCTGATCGACAGCGTGAGCGCAGACTTCGAGCGCTTCGAGTTCTACCGCTTCTTCCAGGCGCTGCAGAACTTCTGCGTGGTGGACCTCTCCAACGTCTACCTCGATATCGCCAAGGACCGCCTCTACGTGAGCGGTGCCCAGGAGTTCCGCCGCCGCAGCTGCCAAACGGTGCTGGCCCTGGTGGTGGAGCGTCTGGCTGGCCTGATCGCGCCGGTGCTCTGCCACATGGCTGAAGACATCTGGCAGAACCTCCCCTACGCGGTGGCCGAACGCTCGGTATTTGAGCGGGGTTGGCCCACCGCACCCAACGAATGGCGCCAGCCAGCCCTGGAGCAGCCGATGGATCGCATCCTGGAGCTGCGGGCCTTGGTGAACCGTCAACTCGAGAGCTGCCGGTCCGGCGGCCAGCTCGGCGCCTCCTTGGAAGCCCAGGTGCAACTGGAGCTGAGCGAAGGATCGGAGGCCACCGCCGCGGCCCTCGCCTGGCTGGAGAGTTCGGCGCACCCAGGCGTCGACAACCTGGCCGACTGGCTGCTGGTGTCCGCCCTCCAGCAGGGCGGCAGCGCACCGGCCGAGGTGCTGGCAGAAGCCAGCGAAGCCGGCATCACGGTGCGCATCGCCAAGGCGGACGGCGAGAAGTGCGAGCGCTGCTGGCACTACGAGACCGACATCGGCACCCACGTCAGCCACCCCACCCTCTGCGGCCGATGTGTGGCAGTCCTGAGCTGATCGGGACGTGCGTCTGATCAAGCAACTGCAGCTCTCCGCGCGGCCCCAGGCCTGCCAGCA
>JBDKGF010000132.1:0-8607 GCA_039798305.1 Cyanobacteriota bacterium | reverse complement strand
GACCTTGTGAACGGAGAGGGAGGGATTCGAACCCTCGATAGAGTTGCCCCTATACAGCATTTCCAGTGCTGCGCCTTCGACCACTCGGCCACCTCTCCGCGGGAGGGGGGCTTTTGCTGCGTTGCATCACCAACCCACGAAGAGCTGGGTCATGAAACGCGGCTGCGCGGGGCAACAATGAGAATGTAGCAGTCACCACGTCCTTCGCTGGTTGCGGCTATGCGCACCTATCCGATCACGGTCCATTGGCGGCAGGAAAACCGCACCATTGCGCTGGACGTGCCGGAAGGGGAGTACATCCTGCGCAGCTTTGAGCAGCAGGGCGAGCCCCTGCCCTTCAGCTGCCGCAATGGCTGCTGCACGGCCTGCGCGGTACGGGTGCTGCAGGGCTCCATCGACCAGCGGGAAGCCCTGGGTCTCTCGCGGGAGGTGCGCGGCCAGGGCTACGGCCTGCTCTGCGTCGCCAGGGCCACGGGCCCTCTCGAGGTGGAAACCCAGGACGAGGACGAGGTCTACGAGCTGCAGTTCGGACGTCACTTCGGCCGTGGCAAGGTGCGTGCCGGCCTGCCCCTCGACGAGGAATGAGCGCATCGGATCTTCAGCGGCTGTCGGATCAGAGCGCCCAGCACAGCGGCCTCACACCAGGGGAACTCGAACGCCTGGCTGAGGTGGCCCGTCGCGCCGCCGAGGCTGGGGCCTCGCAGCTGCTCGCCCATTTCGGCAGGTTGCAATCGATTCGGGAGAAGGGCCGCGCCGGCGATCTGGTGACCGAGGCCGATGTGGCCGCAGAGCAGGCCGTGCTGTCGGTGCTCGAGCGCGAAACACCCGAGCTGGGGGTCCTGGCTGAGGAAAGCGGCCGGCGGCCGGGAAGGGGCTCCGAACTCGAATGGTGCGTGGATCCTCTCGATGGCACCACCAACTACGCCCACCGCTATCCGTTCTTCGGCACGTCCATCGGTCTCACCTGGAAGGGCCAGCCGTTACTGGGGGCCCTGGCTGTTCCCGCCCTGCAGCAGCTCTACTGGGCCGCGCCGGGCCTGGGTGCCTGGTGCAACGCCAGCCGGATCGAGGTGAGCGACTGCTCCACCCTGGCCAGTTCGTTGCTGGTGACCGGCTTTGCCTACGACCGGCATGAACGGCTCGACAACAACTACGCCGAATTCGCCTGGTTCACCCATCGCACCCGCGGTGAACGGCGAGGTGGAGCTGCAGCGGTGGATCTGGCCTTTGTGGCTGATGGCCGTCTGGATGGCTACTGGGAGCGCGGTCTGTCGCCCTGGGATCTGGCGGCGGGGGTGGCACTGGTGGAGCAGGCCGGTGGTGTGGTGTGCGCTTACGACGGTGGAACGGCCACGCTGGCGGAAGGTCGTCTGATCGCCTGCACGCCGGGCCTGCGTCAGGCCCTGATCGACGGACTGGCGGCCTGCCGCCCCCTGACCGGGGCCAGCTTCGGTGCCCCGGAGCTCGACAGGGCCGATCCATAGGATCAGCGCCAGTTCGAGCCCTGTGATCCGATGGCCCTGCAACCCGCTGCCGGCGCCAGGGATCTCAACCCACGGGAAGTGGACAGCAACCGCTGGCTGTGCGACCAGCTGGCGGAGGTGTACCGGCGATGGGGCTACGCCGAGGTGGCTCCTCCCTTGGTGGAGCGCTTGGAAACCCTGGAAGCGGGCGGCGGCATCCGGGATCGGGAGCTGGTGCGTCTGGCCTCGGATGAGCCCCTGGGCCTGAGGCCGGAGATGACCGCCTCCATCGCCAGGGCAGCCTGCACGCGCCTGGCCAGCCGCCCACGGCCCCTCAGGCTGTGGAGCAGTGGGCCTGTCTTCCGCAGCGCCATCAGTGATGTGGGCCAACCCCGCCTGGAGGAGCGGCTGCAGAGTGGGGTGGAGCTGCTGGGTGCCGATGCCAGCCAAGCCCTGGTGGCCGATGCCGAGCTGTTGCGGCTGCTGCTGGCCTGCCTGCGTCAACTGCAGATCACTGCAGAGCACAAGCCGACGCTGCTGATCGGCCACCACGGCGTGCTCAGTGCTCTGCTCGACCAGGTGCCGGCGGAGCAGCGGCTGGCCACCCGCCAGGCCCTGGTGAGCTTTGATCCGCTGGCCCTGGCCGATCTGCAATTGCCGGCCCATCAGCGCCAGGGGTTGCAGCAGTTGCTGCGGTTGCGAGGCGACACCAAGGCTGTGCTGTATCAGCTTGAGCAGCTGCTCGGCCCCTCGGATCTGCTGGAGCAGCTGGCGGGCACCCTGCACAGCGTGGCGGCCACGGCCGCTGCACAGGGGGTAAGGCTGCAACTGGATCCAAGCTTCCAGCCCCATTTCGACCTGTACGACGGGCTGGTGCTCAAGCTCGTCTGTCAGGGCCCGGTTGCACCGCTGGCCCTGGCCAGCGGTGGCCGCTACGACGCCCTAGTGGCGCGCTTCGGCGGTGTGGCCGGAGGCATGGGCTTCGGGTTCGATGTGGAAGCGATCCGCGACCTGCTGAGCACCGAAGCCACAGCGCCGCAGCGCCCCGCCGCCACCCTGGTGGCCTACGGCGAAGCCGGCCAGCTCAGCGAAGCCCTGGATCAGCTGGAGGCCCTGCACCGCAGGGGCGAACCGGCGGAGCTGCTGCAGAGCCCCAGCGCCAGCCGGGAAGAAGCCGAAGCGATCGCCACCGAACGGGGTTGCGCCGCCTGCCACTGGGTCGGTTCCTAGGATCCGCCCACCCGAACGGCAGCAACGATGGCCCACACGATCGTCACCGACGTCTGCGAAGGGGTGGCCGATTGCGTGGATGCCTGCCCGGTGGCCTGCATCAACCCCGGCAGCGGCGCCAACGCCAAGGGCACGGCTTTCTACTGGATCGATTTCGACACCTGCATCGACTGCGGCATCTGCCTGCAGGTGTGCCCTGTGGCCGGCGCGATCGTGCCGGAGGAGAAGCCCGATCTGCAGCGAGCCAACTGATGGCCAGTCAGTGGGACAACTTTCTGCGCAATCTCGGCGAGTGGCGCGGCAGCTTCTCCACCCTTGATGCCACCGGCGCGGTGGTGGAGTCGACCCCATCCATCCTCACGCTGGAGCGCGGTGCGGAAGAGCGGCTGGTGCACTTCCGCCTGCGCCGTTTCGCCGGTGGCGACCTGAACGGCGCACCCAGCCGGGACATGAGCGAGGACTACCGCAACCTCGGGAAGCAGGTGGTGTTCTTCGACAGCGGCACGTTCTGCAAGGGACGTTTGCAGGTGGCACCGGGCACGCCGTTTGGTGGTGAATTCGGCTTCATCCAGGGCGATCGCCGGCACCGCCTGGTGCAGCTGCACAACGACGACGGCGACTTCAGCCAACTGGTGCTGATCCGCGAATTCCGTGCCGGCAGCGATGCCCAGGAATATCCGGCTCTGACGCTCGATCAACTGCAGGGCCATTGGACCGGCACCGCCTCCACCATCAGCGCCGACTGGCCCGAGCCCGACCGCGCGGACTGTCGCTTTGAGGTGAGTGGCGCTGGCCCCAACGCCATGCGCATCGACACCCAAACCGGCAGCAGCAGCGAGAGCGTTGAAGCAGGCAGCGCCGATCCTTCTCGCCAGCTCACCTGGATGGCGGATGGCGGCTATCACCTCACGCCGCGCCATGTGGATCACCGCAGTGCCTTTGCGGTGGAGGCGGGCTGGCTCACCGCACCCGATCGGCTGGAACGCCTGATCCGCCGCTACGACGCCAGCGGCGCCTGGATCTCCGCCACCCAGATCATCGCCAGCCGTGTCTGAGGCCACCGGTCAGGAACGCCTGCAGCAGCTCGGGCGTTTTGGATTACGGGCGCTGCGCATCGCCGCCAGCACCGTGTCGTTGATCGAGCTGCTGCGCTCGGAGTGGGCGGGCGGCATCGCCGCCGGCGTGGCCTGGCTGGTGTTCGTTCAGGTGGAGCGGCGCGTCGTCCCACCGGCGGAGCAGCCACCACCGCAGGAGCAGCCAACGCCACGGCCGTAATTGATCCCAAATGGGAGCTTGTGCGCCGTGAAGGACCGGAAGGAGGGTGACTCCGTCTGGAGCGACGTTCCATGTCAGCACCCACCTTCACAGCTGCCCTCACCGTTGGCGAACTGGAGGCGAGCTATCCCCTCTACTGCAAAGCGCTGCGCATCCTGATCCGTGACGGCGTCACCCGGAGCAAGGCCAGCCGCACGGTGTGCTGGAGCCGGCTCGAAACACTGCACCATTCGCTGCCTCGCCAATACCGCCATCCCGAGCAGCTGTTCTTCCTGCTGAGCCGCGAACTCAAGCCCGCCAGCTGAGCCACGCCCACCGAACAACACCTGCTGAGGGGTCGGTTTCCTGCCCATGGCGGCCCCTTGGCGGGCTGGCCTGCCTCGGGTGAGTCTGGTGCCACGTTGCTTTTTCACGCTGTGGTGCTGCAGGCGGAACAGGGCCAGATCCAGATCCACACCGAGAACATCTTCCCGATCATCAAGAAGGCCGTGTACAGCGGCCATGAAGTGTTCCTGCGGGAGCTGGTGAGCAATGGCGTGGATGCCATCAGCAAGCGCCGCATGGCGGCCATGGCCGGCGACTGCAGCGAAGGCCCCGAGGGCAAGATCTCGATCCGCATCGACCGCGAAGCTAAAACCCTCACCATTTCCGACAACGGCATCGGCATGACGGCCGATGAGGTGAAGCGCTACATCAATCAGGTGGCCTTCTCCAGCGCCGAAGACTTCCTGGAGAAGTACAAGCAGGAGAACGACGCGATCATCGGCCACTTCGGCCTGGGCTTCTACTCCAGCTTCATGGTGGCGAAGCAGGTGGAGCTGGTGACCCGTTCGGCGCGCGAGGGCAGCGAAGCGGTGCGCTGGAGCTGCGATGGCTCCCCCAACTTCAGCCTGGAGGCGGCCGAGCGCAGCGAAGCCGGCACCGATGTGATCCTCCACCTGATGGAGGAAGAAGAGGAGTACATCGAGCCGGCGCGCATCCGCACGCTGATCACCACCTACTGCGACTTCATGCCCGTGGAGGTGCAGCTCGAGGGTGAAACCGTGAACAAGCGGGAAGCACCCTGGCGCAAGAGCCCCCGCGATCTCACCGACAACGACTACATCGAGCTTTACCGCTACCTCTATCCCTTCCAGGGCGATCCGCTGCTCTGGGTGCACCTCAACACCGACTATCCCTACAACCTGCAGGGCATCCTCTACTTCCCCAAATCCACTGGCCGCGCTGACTGGGAGAAGGGCGAGATCAAGCTCTACTGCAACCAGGTGTTCGTGAGCGATTCGATCAAGGAGGTGGTGCCCCGCTACCTGCTGCCCCTGCGCGGCGTGATCGATTCGCCCGATATCCCCCTGAACGTGAGCCGTTCAGCCCTGCAAACCGACCGGCGCGTGCGCTCGATCGGCGGCTTCGTGGCCAAGAAGGTGGCTGATCGGCTCAAGGAATTGCATCGCGATGAGCCGAAGCGCTATGCCGAGATCTGGGAATCCCTGGCGCCGTTCATCAAGATCGGGGCAATGGAGGACGAGAAGTTCGCCGATCAGGTGGCCGAGCTGGTGCTGTTCGGCACCACCGCTGCGGCGGGCGAGGGCGACAACGCCGACCCCATCCCCGGCGAGAACAACAAAACCTTCACCACCCTCGCGGGTTATCGCTCCCGCCTGAGCGCAGACAACGACAAGCGCATCCTCTACTGCACCGATGAAGCCGGCCAGGCTGGTGCCCTCGCCCTCTGGAAAGGTCAGGGCGCTGAAGTGCTGCTCGCTGACACCTTCATCGACACCCAATTCATTCCCTGGCTGGAATACCGCCACGAGGAACTGAAGTTCCAGCGCGTTGACAGCGAACTCGACGACTCCCTGCAGGAGAAGGAGAGCGAGCTGAGTGATGCCGACGGCAAAGACAGCTCCGAGAAGGTGCGCGATCTGTTCAAGAACGCACTCAACAACGACAAGGTGACGATCCAGGTGCAGGCCCTCAAGGGCGACAACACCCCCGCCGCCCTGATCCTGTTGCCGGAACAGATGCGCCGCATCAACGACATGGGTGCCCTGATGGAGCAGCGTCTGCCCGGCCTGCCCGATCACCACGTGCTGCTGGTGAACCGCAAGCACCGCCTGGTGGAAGGTCTGCTCAAGCTCTCCGCCGGCTCGGTGATCACCGGCGGCAGCGGCAGCTCCCCCAGTCAACAGTTGGCGGACGATCTCAGCCGCCACGTGTATGAGATGGCGCGCCTGGCGGTGGGTGGTCTGGAGCCGAACCAACTGGCCGGCTTCCAGCAGCGCAGCTGCGATCTGATGGGCAAGCTGATGGAGCGCGGCCTCTAGACCCGTTTCCGCTTCGTTGATCCCGCCACGGGCGCTGCGGCGCTGGGCTCTGCTGCTGGTTGCCCTGGTGGGCAGCCTCAGCCTGGGCCTATGGGGGCTGGCGACTGAGCGAGTGGAGCCGGTATCGGTGTTGATGCCGGCCCCCTTCGCTGATGCCACCGCGGAGTTGGTGAGCGCCTTCAACCGCAGCCATCCGCGCATTGCACTGAACGTGACGCGGGGGCCGCTGGAAACGGAGGCCGTCTCCGATCTGGCGATCAGCAGCCTGTTGCTGGGGGAGAGCCCCTACGACCTGCTGCTGATGGATGTGTCGTGGACGCCGAAATACGCCGCCGCCGGTTGGCTTGAGCCCCTGGATGCATGGCTGGGTCCGGATGCTCTGGCAAACCTGGCTCCGGGCGCGGACTTAGGCAATGCCTTCGGCGGGCAGCTCTGGCGCTTTCCGCTGCTGGCGGACATGGGCCTGCTCTACTGGCGCACCGATCTGATGGAGGCGCCGCCGCGAACACCAGCGGAGCTGGTGGCGATCAGCCAGCGGTTGCAACGGGAAGGCCGGGTGCCCTGGGGCTACGTGTGGCAGGGCAAGCAATACGAGGGCTTGAGCTGTGTGGTTCTGGAGCTGCTGCGCGGCTTCGGTGGCCACTGGCTCGTGAACAACGAACCGCAGCTCGATTCCCAAGCTGCCATTGCCGCCACGGGCTGGCTACAGGATCTGGTGCTCCAGGGCATCACCCCTGCGGCGGTGGCCAACATGGGCGAACCGGAGGCACTGCAGCTGTTTGAAGCCGGCGATGCCGCCTTCATGCGCAACTGGCCCTACGCCTGGGCGGAGCTCAACAAGCCGGGCTCGCCGCTGCGGGGCAAGGTGGCCTTCACCACGATGGTGAGCGAAGAGGGCGAGCCCCACGCCGCCACCCAGGGCAGCTGGGGCTTCTCGCTGCTGGCGGGCTCCAAGCACAAGGCAGCCGCGGTGGAGGTGCTGCGCTTTCTCACCAGCGCAGACGCCCAGAAACAGCTCAATCTTCGCTGGGGCTACACGCCCACGCGGCTGAGCGTCTTTGAAGATCCGGAGCTGCTAGCCGCCAACCCGGCCCTGGCAGATCTGCAACAGGCGCTTGCCGCTGCGGTGCTGCGCCCCCTCAGCCCGGTGTATGCCCAACTCAGCGATCTGCTCTACCGCGAGGTGAACACGGCCATCACGGGCGATCAGCCCGCCTCAACGGCGATGCGGGAGTTGCAGAACAACAGTGAACGGCTCCTGCGCAGTAGCGGAGGCGAGGGCTGATGCGCTGGCGCCTGTGGCTGTTGATGGCGCCGGCCCTGGCGCTGTTGCTTGCGATCTTCGCGGCGCCGTTGCTGCACTACCTCTGGCTCAGCACCCAGGCCCAGAGCGTGCTCACCGGCCTGCATCCAGAACCGATCGGCGCCCAGCAGTGGCTGCGGCTCTGGAACGACAGCCGCTTCTGGCAGGACACCTGGCAGACCCTGCGGTTCAGCGCCGCTTCGGTGAGCCTGGAAATGCTCTTGGGGCTGGCGGTGGCACTGCTGCTGGATCAACCGCTGCGGGGGCGCGGCGTGCTGCGCACCATCAGCCTGTTGCCCTGGGCCCTGCCCACCACAGTGATGGCCCTGGGCTGGCGCTGGATCTTCAACGACCCCTACGGACCGATTAACCGGCTGCTCGCAGGGCTGGGGCTACCAGCCATCCCCTTTCTCTCCAATCCCGCGATCACCTGGATGGCAACCGTGGGCGCCGACACCTGGAAAACCACCCCGTTTGTGGCCCTGCTGCTGTTGGCGGGTCTTCAAACGATCCCCGCCGATCTCTACGAAGCAGCAGCACTGGAGGGTGCCACCCCCTGGCAGACCATGCGGCGCATCACCCTGCCGCTACTCACGCCGTACCTACTCATCGCGTTGCTGTTCCGCCTGGCCCAGGCACTGGGGGTGTTCGATCTGATCCAGGTGCTCACCGGTGGCGGTCCGGCCGGGAGCACCGAAAGCCTGGCGCTCTACGCCTACCTCAACGCCATGCGCTTCCTCGATTTCGGCTACAGCGCCACCCTGCTACTGGGCTCATTCGCGATCCTGTTGCTCCTCTGCGGCACGGCGGCGCTGGTGTGGCGCTGGGGCTCCCGCCTGCAGGGGGAGCTGCGCTGATGGCCCGGCTGCTTCTGCTGCTCTGGAGCCTGGGGCCGATGCTCTGGCAGCTCTATTCCTCCCTGCGACCCAGCGAGGCCCTGAGCGGCACGGGGGCTGGCGGCTGGACCCTGGAGCACTACCGCCAGCTGTTGCAGGGCGATCCCCCCTTCCTC
>JBDKGF010000131.1:0-4551 GCA_039798305.1 Cyanobacteriota bacterium | reverse complement strand
CTCAGCCTGCACCGCTGCCAGCTCGGCGGCCACAGCTTCGCCATCGAGAGGCGGCAGATCCTCCTCGAAGTCCACCCGGGCCTCCAGCTCCGCCAGCTGATCCAGCAGCCGCTCCCGCAGGGAACCGATGCGCGCCTGCAGACCACCATCGAGGCCAGCCATCGCCAGCTGCGCCGCCCGGCGGCTGCGGGCCGTGACCAGATCGCTGATCGCCTCGGCGCGGGTGAGATCGAGGCGACCATTCAGAAACGCCCGCTGGCTGAACTCGCCGGGCAGGGCACGCCGGGCACCGCTGGCGAGCACCAGCTCCAGCACCCGCTGCACGCTGATCAGACCGCCATGGCAGTGGAACTCCACCACCGTTTCGCGGGTGAAGCTGCGCGGCGCCCGCATCAACAGCAGCAATGCCTCATCCACGCGCTCGCCGCTGGCGGGATCGCACACATGGCCATACAGAACGCGATGGCTCTCCCAGGGCTGAGCGCCCGGCACTGAAAACAGCCGTTGGCCGATGGCTTCCGCCTCAGGCCCCGACACCCGCACGATCGCCACACTGCCCTCACCGGGGGCAATGGCCGTGGCCACAGCGGCGATGGTGTCGTCCGGCAAGGGAGGAGGCAGGCGATGCCTCCAGTGTCCCCCGGGGCTGAGTGACTCAGGTTGGAGGGAATCCCGGGCAGACCATCAGATCGATATGACCGCCGATGGGGTGGCGCCATTCGCGGAACTCCTCGCTGAGGGCCTGATGCGCCTGGGTCTGCTGCTCGTGCGCCAGCGCGATCAACCGCTGATGTACCAGATCAAGCGTGTCATCGATCAGTTGAGCGGCCTGTTCGGAAGTCATGGCAGCGGCAGCAGCTGCAGACCGATGTAAAAGCTGCTGACGGGCGGAGCTGTAGTGCAGGCCACCAGCAGCGGGTCCTGTGGGCAGATCAGCACGGACCGAGTCAGGGACCGAGCCACCTGAGGCGAGGCCTCAACCGATGCCGGTGCGGGCGATGTCGAGCACATCCGCCATCGAGCGGATCTGGTCCATGGTGTCGCGCAGCTGGTGGGCGCTCTGCAGCTCCACGCGCAGGTCGATGCGGGCAGGCTTGCCGGGGTTGGTGCGCACCCGCGCATCACTCACGTTGATGCGGTGATCGGAGAGGCGGGTGAGGATGTCCTTGAGCACACCCACCCGATCGAGCACCTCGATGCGCAGCTGCACGGGGTAACGACGGCGCAGGGCCTCGGCCGCCTGCGGATTCCATTGCACCGGTAGACGGCGCTCCACCGGAACAGCGCTGAGATTGGCGCAGTCCTGGCGGTGAATGGTGATGCCGTGGTTGCCGAGGGCCACGGTGCCAACGATCGCTTCGCCGGGGAGGGGGCTGCAGCAACCGCCCATGCGGTATTCCAGACCCTCCAGCCCCAGGATCGGGCTGGCTTCACCGTGAGTGCTGAGCGGAGCGACCGGAGTCGCCGCCGCCTGCGCTTCCACCTTGCGGGCCAGCTCCTCGTTGCTGAGCACCGGCTGCGCCTCGGCCGAGGCCAGGCGCAACTCCTCGCGCAGACGATTGAGCACCTGATGCAGGGTGACGCCGCCAAACCCGATAGCGGCCAGCAGATCCTCAGTGGCCACCAGGTTGCAGCGACGCGCCACCTTGGCCATCGCCTCGCCGTGCAGCAGGGCATCGAAGCCATCGCGCCCCAGCTCGCGCTCGAGCATGGCGGTACCGCGCTGAATATTTTCCTCGCGGTGGCTCTTCTTGTACCACTGGCGGATGCGATTGCGAGCCGTGGGAGTGGCCACGAAATTGAGCCAATCCAGGCTGGGGTGGGCAGATTTCGAGGTCACCACCTGCACGAAGTCGCCGTTCTGCAGCGGCGTGGCCAGGGGCGAAAGGCGATCGTTGATACGTACACCCTGGCAGTGGTTGCCCACCTCGGAGTGAATGCGATAAGCGAAATCAATCGCGGTGGAGCCTTTACGCAAACCGACAACATCGCCCTTGGGCGTGAATACGAACACCTCCTCGTCGAAAAGGTCTTCCTTGATTGAGCGCAGGAAGTCGCTGCTGTCGTCGCCAACGCCATCCTTCTGCCAATCCACCAGCTGCCGCAGCCAGTTGAAGCGCTCGGCATCAGCGCCGGTGGCGGCCGGGGAGCCGCCCTCCTTGTATTTCCAGTGGGCGGCGATGCCGAACTCGGCCACGCGGTGCATCTCGGCGGTACGGATCTGCACCTCGATCGGCCGATGCCGACCGATCACCGCCGTGTGCAGCGATTGATAGCCATTGGGCTTGGGCAGACCGATGTAGTCCTTGAAGCGGCCGGGGATGGGCCGGAAGGTGTCGTGCACCACCGCCAGGGCGCGGTAGCAGCTTTCGAGATTCGGGCAGATGATCCGCAGGGCGGCCACGTCGTAGATCTCGTGGAACGCCTTCTGCTGGCGCTGCATCTTGCTCCAGATGCCATAGAGGTGCTTGGGCCGGCCACTCACCTCACAGTCGGCCAACCCCACCGCCGCCAGGCGATCGCGCAGCAGCTGCACCGTGACGCCCAGCCGCTCCTCGCGATCGCTGCGCTTGCTCGCCACCTGCTGCTGCACATCGCGGTAGGCCTCGGGCTCAAGGATCTTGAAGGCCAGGTCCTCCAGTTCCCACTTGAAGCGGCCGATGCCGAGGCGATTGGCGAGTGGGCCGTAGATCTCGCGGGTTTCGCGGGCGATGCGCTGCTGCTTCTCCCGCTTGAGCGCCCCGAGGGTGCGCATGTTGTGAAGCCGGTCCGCCAGCTTCACCAGCACCACCCGGATGTCACTGGCCATGGCCAGGAACATCCGCCGCAGGTTCTCCGCCTGAGCCTCGGTTTTGTTAGTGAAATGGATGCCGCCAAGCTTGGTGACGCCCTCCACCAGCCCGCGCACCTCAGCGCCGAAGTGCTGCTCGATCTCCTCGGGAGTGACGTCGGTGTCTTCAACAACGTCGTGGAGGAAACCGGCGGCGATCACACCGGCGCTGGCGCCGATATCGCGCAGCAGATCGGCGACGGCAACGGGATGACAGATGTAGGGCTCGCCGCTGGCGCGCACCTGGCCATCGTGCAGCTGAAAGGCGAAGTGAAAGGCCGCGGCCAGCAGGCCTTCGGCGTCGGTGGGACAGCTATCACCGGCACCGGGAGGCACATGCTCCACGCAGCGGCAGAGCCACTCGGGCAGCTGAATGCCGTAATCCGCGGGCCCCTGGATCCGGCGCAGGCCCAGGGGCAAGGGCGGAGGCAAGGAAGCGCCCGGAGCCGTCGCTGTCGCTGTGCCGGTCACCGCCTGGAGCATGACGCCCTGCCGTTCAGACCATCGTATGCAGCAGCTGAAACAAACCGGCCCCATGTGCGGGTCTGCGGGCGAAGCGGCTGCCAACCTGAACGCCACCAGCAGAGCCGCGCCCGCCATGGCCGCCCGCCAGACCTCCGGCCCGGTGCTGCAGCTCGATCAGCTGGTGGTGCGCTACCCGGCTGCCGCCAACGACACATTGGCCGGGCTGACGCTGAGCCTCAACCCCGGTGAGCGCCTCGCGTTGGTGGGCCCCTCCGGTTGCGGCAAGAGCACGGTGGCCCGTGCGGTGCTGCAGCTGCTGCCCTCCGGGAGCCTCTGCCGTGGGGGTCTGCAGCTATGCGGCCAGGATCCGCGTCACCTGCGGAGAGGGGCGCTGCGGCGTCTGCGAGGCGAAGCGGTGGGTCTGGTGTTTCAGGACCCGATGACGCGCCTGAACCCGCTACTGAGCATCGGCGAACACCTGGCCGACACCCTGGCCCAACACCGGCCGAGCTGGAAGCGCCATCAGGTGCGCGTACGGGCCGAGATGCTGCTGGAGCGGGTCGGGATCCGCTGCGAGCGCTACAGCAGCTATCCCCATGAATTCAGCGGCGGCATGCGCCAGCGCCTGGCGATCGCCCTGGCGATGGCGCTGGAGCCAGCGCTGGTGATCGCCGATGAGCCCACCACCAGCCTCGATGTGGCGGTGGCCGCTCAGGTGATGGAGGAGCTCTGCCGCCTCTGCGAGGAATCGGGCAGCGCCCTGCTCTTGATCAGCCATGACCTGGCCATGGCCGGGCGCTGGTGCGATCAGATCGCCGTGCTGGATCAGGGACGGCTCGTGGAACAGGCACCGTCACAACAACTGCTCACAACCCCCCATTCCCGGCTGGCCCAGCGGCTGGTGGGAGCCGCGCGCGCCCGGGAGGGGAGCCGAACGCCCAAGGCCGCCGCGGCAGCTCCGCTGCTGCTGGAGCTGGAGGATCTGCGCTGCTGGCACCCCTTGCCCGGCCTGCCCTGGCAGAAGCGTTGGTATCGAGCCGTGGATGGGGTGAGCCTGCAGCTGCGGCAGGGCGAAACCGTGGGGGTGGTGGGAGCCTCCGGCTGCGGCAAGAGCACCCTCTGCAGGGCGCTGATGGGGCTTGTGCCGGTGCGGGGCGGCAACGTACGGCTGCAGGGCCAGGTTCTGCGCCGGCTGCGGGGCGAACCGCTGCGGCGAGCCAGGCGACGCATCCAGATGGTGTTTCAAGACCCGCTGG
>JBDKGF010000130.1:0-3523 GCA_039798305.1 Cyanobacteriota bacterium | reverse complement strand
GCCCAGGGGCTGGCGGCCAGCACCTGCTTCAGCTCGGCTTCGCTCACGCTGTGATCGAGGGCATCGGCGTTGGCACCGGGAAACCAATGGCTGCCGGCCCCCAGCAACCCGTAGCGGGCTTTGGCGTAGCCCTCCAGGCCCCAGGCCTCCACCAGGTTGTGCAGCCAGAGCAGGGTGGGCAGGTTGATCTGCCCCGGGGTGTCCTGCCAGGCGGGCAAACCCTGCTGCCAGCTGGCCAGCCAGGCATCGCCCAGCACCTCGCGGCGCACCTGCTCCAGCCGGGCCACGATCGGGGGCAACAGCTCCGCTGCCTGGGGCAGCAGCTGCACCGCCTGCAGATGCAGCTCCAGATCCTCTGGCCGCGCCGCGCCCACGCTGATGGTGTGAATGCCTGGCGCGCTGAGGCAAAAGAGGTCGTTGAACACGATCGGATGCAGCGGGGCACACAGCTCACGCAGCAGCGGTGATGGCGTGTGCAGGTGGCCGCCTTTATCGGTAGGGCTGATCACGAACACGCCCATGTCCTGGGCGATCGCCGCGTCTATGGCCGGGCGATTGTCCTGGCGGATGAAATACCAGTGGAGGTTGACGTAATCAAAGGCGCCGCTGTTAATCGCCTCCAGGATCAGCGGCAGCGGGCCATGGGTGGAGAAGCCCACCGAGCCGACGCGACCCTCCGCCTGCCAGCGCCGCACCACCTCCAGACAGCCCCCCGGCCGCAGGGTGTGCTCGAGATGCTCCGGCAGGTTGAGGCCATGGATGGCCAGCAAATCGACCCGCTGCACCGCCAGCCGCTCAAAGCTCAGGCGCAATTCAGCTTCAAAGGCCGCAGGGTCGGCCTGCGGCGGCACCTTGGTTTGCAGGATGCGGCCGGGATCCGGCACCTGAGGCAGCAACCAGCCCAGTTGCCGCTCGGAGCTGCCGTAGTGCCGAGCGGTTTCCACATGCCGAAACCCGGCGGACACAGCCGCCTCCAGGGTGGCGCGCAGGTTGGCCTGGCTCTCAGCGCTGATCTGATCCGCCGGCAGATCGTTCCAGCTCTGCTGGAAGCGCATGCCTCCGAGGGAAAGCACGGGCATCGGCAGCTCCGTGCGGCCGAAGCGGCGAACGGGCAGCATCAGGGCTGGGCGCGGGGCAGGGTGCGCCGCGGCCGTGATGGTGTGGGCAGCCCCAGTGGCTGCAACTCCTGATGACGGGTCTGCTCCTCCAGCGCCGGCAGCTCCTCGTAGCTCACCCAATGGATGCAATCCACCGGGCAGGTGTCGATCGCCTCCTGGATCCGCTCGGTGCTGTCGCCGTCCTGGCGGATGGCCCTTGAGCGACCCCAGTCTTCTTCCACCAGGAACGTGTTGGCGGCCACATGGGTGCAGTAACGGCAGCCGATACACACCGCTTCATCCACCCACACGGCTTTCTGGCGCAGGGCACCACCAAGCACGGGCTCACGACCTGAGGCAACCGCCGCTGGCGCGGCAGCGGCGGCAAAGGCAACCGCAGGATCGACGCTCACTCCCAGCGGGTGACCACCAGCTCGATCGAACCATCGGCAGCCTGGCGCTGCTCACTCACCTGGAAACCTTCAGCGCTGGAGGCCGAAAGGATGCTGCGCAGGGCATAGCGCTGGGTGAGCTTGGCGAGGAAACGCTCCACCGGGATGGGCTGACGCCAGAGGTCGAGATCGGTCACCAGCTCATAGCTGCCGCTGGCTTCGCTCCAGCGGAAGCCGATGTCGCCGCCTTCCTCACCCAGCACCGCCAGATCAGCCTGAACGGTCTGACCGCGATAGCCGCGCACCGGGCGCTCACCTTCGCTGGGATCGTGCCCGAGGTCGCGCAGGGCGTCGATCAGGGCTGCGCGATCGCGCAATTCCGTTTTAACGGTGCTGAAGTGCGACATCAGGAGACCGGCGAAGAAAGGGTCTGGGTCTGCTCGGGCGTCACCGCGGCAGTGGAAGCCTGGAAGGCCTCAGAGGTGGCCTGGCGCTGCTGAACGCTGCCAAGCCGGGCCTCGATCCGCTCGGTGAGCTGCTCGCAACCACTGCCCGTGATGCCTTCCACCAGCTCTTCCACCCGACCGTCAGGTCGGATGCGAAAGCGGATGGTTTGCTGAGCCATTCCCGGGCAGGGGCGTGGTTTCGCGGATGCTAGCCGCGTTGCCCGGAAGCTGGCGGACCCGTGCAACAGACGTAAGCCTCAGCTCAGCAGCCCCTCGTTGACCAGGGTCTGCAGCCGCTCCAGCACCAGCGGATCTTCCAGCTGCTCGAGGGCCAGACGGGCTTCATCGCGCACCGCCAGATCCGCGTCGTGGAGCATGGCGCCCAGCAGCGCCTCCACCACCTCCAACTGACGCGGCTCCACCAGATCGCCATAGAGGCGCCCGAGCGACCAGGCACTGTTGCTGCGCACCGCCGCCTCGCTGTCGATGCGCAGGGCCTGCAGCAACTGACCCGCGGCCTGATCGGCCTTGGCCAGACCGGTGGAACCGGCATCGGCCAGGGAGCTGGCCGCCCAGAGCCGCACAGCCGCGATATCGGTTTGCAGGGCGCGGATCAACGGATTCATCACCGGCGCATCCGGATAGCTGCTCAGGCTCCAGGCCACCGCCTTGCGGACGTAGCCGTTGCTGTCGTTCTGGAGCAGGGCCAGCAGCGGGGTCACCGCCTGCAGATCAGGGTTACGGCCCAAGGCGTACACCGCGCTCATGCGCAGAATCGGGCAGCTCGCCTCCAGCAACGGCACGAGCAGAGCCGGGGCGCGGGGATCGCGGTGTTCGCAGAAGATGCGCAACCCCTGCATGCGCTCGTCGTGGCCTCCGCGCAGCAGGTCCAGTCCGAGGTCGCATTCCGCCGCCACATCCGCCAGGGCAACGGCGGGATCGTCGAGTTCATCGAGCGGATCGCCCAACAGCTCTTCGGCCAGTTCCCGCGCGAGCAGTTCCGGATCCAGCGCCAGATCAGCCGGACTCTGGGAAAACTCGGGGAACGGACCTGTCATGCCGGGGATCGTAAGGGCCGGGCCCGTCGTGATCTGCAGAGTGAGCGCGTCAGCTGATGGGCGCCGGAGCGAGCATGTCGCCCGGCAACCAGATGCGCGCACTCACAGCAAACAGGGCGAGGCCGAAGAGCAGCACGATCGCCGCCGGTAACAGGGTGGAACGCAGGAACTGCACGGATCAAGGCCGATGTGCAGCCATTCTCCTCGCCGAAAGCCACCCCTAAGGTGCCGCCAACCTGCAGGACCCCGCATGGGCGCGTCGGATTCAGCGCTGGCTCGCTCCCGCGGCACCCTCCGGCGCCTGATCGCCGTGAGTGCCGAAGGGGTGGCCAGTGGCGCCCCGCTGATGGTGGGCAGCCGATTGCTGCAGGGGTGGCTCACCGCCAGCGGGGTTCCCCTCACGCTGATCGGCCTGATCCCCCTGGCGGAACTGCCCTACACCCTCAAGCTGTTCTGGGCGCCTCTGCTGGATCGCTGGCCGATCCCGTGGCCTGATCGGCGGCGGGGCTGGCTGCTGCTGATGCAACTGC
>JBDKGF010000129.1:0-14932 GCA_039798305.1 Cyanobacteriota bacterium | reverse complement strand
GCTCTGCACACGATTCAGCGCATCCATCGGCTCCAGCCAGGGGCCCTTCTCGATCCGCTCGATCTCAGGGTCCGCCTCCAAACGATCGCGGTAATCGGTGTCTTCCCAGTAGGCCGGCACGAAAGCTTCATCAAACAAGCCAATGCGATTCCACACCTCAGGAGTGATCACGAACGCCGAAAAAGCAGCAGGACGGCTCAACAACGGCAGCCACTGCGCCCGGGTGTGATCCACCCGCTCGATCACCTGGGCGAGTACACCCGGGGCAAACAGCACATCGTGGTTCGCAATCAACGCGTAGGGCGCAGTGGGGAATGACTGCAGGATGGAATTCCAGGCCCGTGCCACCCCGGCGTTGCCAAACGGCCTAGCCACAAACACCTGCATCACCCCCGGCACGCCC
This sequence comes from Cyanobacteriota bacterium, assembly GCA_039798305.1. Lineage (GTDB taxonomy): Bacteria > Cyanobacteriota > Cyanobacteriia > PCC-6307 > Cyanobiaceae > Vulcanococcus. Next base: position 14,529 of record JBDKGF010000129.1, on the reverse strand, counting down.
TCTCGCTCGAGCCGATCCAGCAAGGCACGCACAGGGCCCTTGCCACCGCTGTGATCCACCAGGGCGAGGGTTTCCACGGGAACATCCAAGCTGGCCAAAAGGACCTCGAGACGAGGCGCTCCGTTCACGATTGGGATGCCAAGTAGCGGCAAGGCCCGGCTGGGCGGAGCCTCGGGCCGGAGCTGCTCCAGCAGCAGCCACAGCTGCTCCGGCAAACGGTGATCACCGGCCAGCTCCGCCAGATCGGCAATGGCCTGCCAGAGCGCCGGGCGATTGGCGCGCTCGCGGCTCGGCAGAAGCTGCAGCTCGAGCTTGTAATCAGCAAACCAGGCATACACCTCGCGGCTGGCATCGGCCAGATGACCCCGCTGCAGCCAGCGGCGCACCCGATTCAACCGCTCTTGATCAGACATGCACTCCATAAAAAAAGCCCGGCTGAAGCCGGGCTTTAGGGTTTCGAGAAAAAATTTAACCGAGCCTGATTTCCTTGGAGCTGATGCCGTCGAACTTGTTGCCATTGATGTCGGCGGCGGTATAGGTCTTGCCTTTGTACTTCAAGGTATCGCCTTCAGCGAAGTCCTTGATAACCACTCCCTTGGCGCTGGCCCCACTCTTGAAATTAATTTTATCATCGAAGGAGTCAGAACCCAGCACGAAGCTCGACTTGCTGACCTTGTTGCCACCAGTCACGGTGAACTTCTCGGGTACAGCTGCGCCGCCCACGAAGGATGAGCTCCTGAAGCTGCCGTCGAGCTTGAGGCTGGGAGCCAGGGTGTTGGTCTCCACAACCAGATTGCGCAGAGCGGGGCCGGTAACGGTCACCGTAGTGGTGGTGCCGGATGTCGTGATGTCTGTGCGAGCCTGGTCGGCTGCGGGCAGGTTCGAGATGTTGGTGTCGACAGCCGAGCTGGTGGCCATTGTTGAAATACAGGTTGTTGTCCTCAACCAATATATAAACTGCCACCAGCGGAATTACAACCGGTCTGTGGCGTGATGCTGACGGATCAACAGCTGACCACCCTGTTTCAGCACGCCCAGGAGGCCGGACGCTCCCAGGAATGGGACGCCGCCATCGCCCTCTACACCCAGGCAGAAGCCCTGGCACCGCAGGAATTCCGCCTGTCCAACAACCGCGCCAACGCCCACTGGCTGGCCGGCCAACCACAGCAAGCCTGGCAGTCCTACCGCCGAGCCATCCAGCTGGAGCCGGCCGACCATCGCCCCTGGCGCGGGCTCGGCAACGCGCTCCGCGACCTGAACCGCTTCGAGCAAGCCGATCGCGCCTTCGGCATCGCCCGCCAACTGCTCAACAGCCCCGAAACCAGCTGGAACCACAGCCAGGTGCTGGTGGGTCTTGAGCGCTACAGCGACGCCTGGGCCCTAAGCGAGCAGCGCCTGGAGGTGGCGCACTTCGACTACTACCGGCCGGGCCCCTACTGGAGCGGTTGGGACAGCCAGCCTCCTGAAGAGCTGGTGATCTGGAGCGAACAGGGCTTCGGCGACACCTTTCAATTCCTGCGCTGGCTCGTCCTCCTGAGCGATCGCAGCATGCGCCTCGAGGTGGAGCAGCCGCTCGTGGCGCTGCTCCAGCAGAGCCTGGCCTGGCTGCCGCGGCCACCCGAGGTGGTAGCAAAGCAGTCTTCGCCGCCGCCGGCTCCCTGCCATGGCTCGCTGATGAGCCTGCCCAGTCGCCTCGGCACCGGCACCATCACGACAGAAGCCTTTTCTGAGGGCCCCTACCTGCGGCTGCCCTCGCAGCGCCAGGAGCCGGGCCGCCGCATCGGCGTGGTGTGGGCGGCCGGCCGCAAGCTCAACGACGCCTTCACCGCCCGCGAATACCGCAAGCGCAGCCTGCCGCCTGAGGCGCTGGAGCTGCTTCTGAGGGGCCTGCATCAGCTGGGCATCGGCCCGGTGAACCTGCAGGTGGGGCCCGACCGCGATGAGCTGGAGCCGACCTTGGCGGAGTTGTTTGTGGAGGCCCTGCCGCCAGACGCCCACTTCCTCGCTGCCGGGCTGTTGATCCAGCAACTGGATTGCGTGATCAGCGTGGACACCGCCATGGCCCACCAGGCGGGCGCCCAGGGGGTGACCTGCCACACCCTGCTGCCCTGGAGCGCCGACCCGCGCTGGCTGCGCGAGCGCAGCGATTCACCCTGGTATCCCAGCCTCCGCCTCTGGCGCCAGGGCCCGGAATGCGAGTGGAGGCCGGTGCTTAATCGGCTGCTGGAGCAGCTGCGTACGATCCCGCCAACCGAACCCGGCGCATGGGGCTGAGAACCTTGTTGAAGCGCAGTGGAGCCCGCTTGCGCCAGCCCGTGCAGCCCGGCGTGGATCTGCTTGGCAGTACCCAAACGCTCTTCCAACCGCCGCGGCAGCTGGGGCTCAACCTGGCTCCCGCCGCACCGGCGTGGTCGCTGCAGCAACTGAGCAGCATCACCGCCCAGCTCTGCAGCCGGCCCACCGCGGAGCTGATGCTCGAGGCCCGCTACGGCCGCCACTGCCTCTCGCGCCTCTGGCTGGAGGCGCCGGTGGATCAGCTGGAGGGCCTTTGGCAGGGCCCCATCGGTGCGTTGCAGCGCCAGCTGATCGCGAGCCCCCTCCGCCAACAACCGCTCAGCCGTGATGAACGCCGCTGGCGCCATCGGCTGCTCGAAGCGCTGGCTGGCCCCGAGCCGGCAGCCGATCGCTGGAACCACCTCTTGGCGCTACTGGCCTACCTCGAACAGCGCGAGCTGCCTGAAACGATCCAGGCCGATGCGTTGCCCAGCTGGCTATGCGAGCTCAGGGATTGGTGCACCCAGGGCCGGCCAGCGCCTCGGGGGCTGCTCAGCCCTGGAGCAGCAGAGGTTGACGCCGAGGCCGCCCAGGCCGAAACGGCGCCGCTCAAGCCTCTCCCCCGCCTGATCAGCACGGAGCCCCAGGACCTACTTGAGCAGCTCAGCCGCGAGAGCAGCCAGAAGCGCGGCCATGGCCTGTTGCGCCTGCTGCAGGTGGATCCAGACGACCAGGAAGTGCTCGAGGAACTGGGAGCACTGCGGCTGATGCTCAGCCAGCTGCTGCTCGATGTGTCGACAGACAGCCTCGAAACGCTCTACCGCTCCTCCATCGGCGATCTCTACCGGCAGCTGGTGCAGAGCAGCCTCATCCGCCGCGAACTCAGCGCCAGCGATCAGGCCCACCGCGATCAGCTGATGCAGCTGTTGCTGCACGAGCACACCGGCCGCGATGAAGCACTGCTGCTGGCGGTGGCGCTCTTCCACCCGATCGAGCGGATCGAGATCAATCTCGCCAGCTTCGAGCTGCCGCCCTGGATGCCAGGCGCCTGGCGCGAACTCAGCGGTGAAACTCCTGCCAGGTGATCCAATAGGCCAGCCCTCCCACCAACGGCGCCGACACCAACGGCAAGAGCACCAACACCGCCAGGCTCTGCAGTCCCATCCACCAGGGGACCAGGGCGATCACCAGATTGAGCAGCAGCAGCAGAGCAATCCGGACCCCCCGCCGCTGCAACTGGGCCCTCAGCCAGGCCTGGCGCCAACGCCGCAGACGCCGCGGCCGCTCGGCCTCCGGTACGTAGCGGATCCAGGCACCGGCCATCAGCGCATCCGCTCCAGGGAGCGCAGTTTGTCGTCGAAAAAGGCGGTGAACAGGCTAATGAAGCGCCGCTCCCGCAGCTGCAGATCGGCTGTGAGGCTCATCCCCGCCGTGAGCGGGATTGCCTTACGGCCCGCCGGCAGGCTCTGGCGCTCCAACTGCAGCGTGGCGGGGTAGTACAGGCCACGCACCTCAGTGCCGAGCACCTCGCGCTGCTGATCAGGGGGCAGAGCATCGGAGCCCACGGCAATCACCTTGGCGGCGATGCGGCCGTAATCGGCGGCGGGGAAGGAATCAAGCGAGATCAGGGCTTTCTGGCCCGGCTGCACGAAACCAATCGCGGCGTTGGGCAGGTACACGCGAGCCTGCAACTGTTGTTGGGGCACCACTTTCAGCAAGGGGCGGGCGCTGTCAGCCACCACCGCACCTGGTGTCACGTTCAGATCGAACGCCACCCCGGCCACCGGCGCCCGCAGCTGGGCGAGCGAAATCAGGCGCTGAGCATCGGCCACCTGTTGGCGCAGCTGGGCGATCTGGCGCAGGTTGGCTTCGATGCGGTTGCGCAGCTCAAGCTCCCCGGAGGCATCACCGGCTTTCACCGTGGCCTCAATGCGCTGCAACTCCGCCTGGGCTTCCTGCAGATCGCTGCGCTGCTGCGAGGCCCGCTCCTGCACATCAATGAGGGCCACGGCACTCATGGCACCGCTGCCCACCAGCGAGCGATAGCGGCGGGCGATATCTTCCGAGGCCTTGAGGCTGCGCTGCAGGCTGGCCACCCGCGTGCGGGCCCGGCGCAGTTCCTGGGCGGATGCAGCGCGACGCTGGCGCAGCAGCTCCTGCTGCTGTTGCAGGGCCAAGCGCTGGTTAGCGGTGAGCCCCGCCGCTGGCTGTTCACCCAACGCAGCGCGATGGATGCGGTTTTCGTTCTCCAGCCGCTCAAGCACCGAACGGCTGGCCTGCAGCTGCTCACGCGCCTGGCGCAGATCGAGCTGCACCAGCAGCTGGCCGGGCTGCACGACAGTCCCATCTCGCACCAACACCTGCTCCACCACCCCCGATGCCGGTGCCCGGATCTCCCGCACCTGGCCCATGGGCTGCAACTTGCCCTGCACCGCAATTGTTTCCTGAAGCGGCGCCAGCACCATCCAGAGAAAACCGCCGGCCGTGGCTGCCACCCCCGTCCACACGAGGAACGCCGAGGCCTGGCGCCGCTTGTTGAGCAGCACCGGCTGTTTGAAGCTCCAGGAGTTGCGGCCGTTCACTCAGCTCATCCCCTCCTGGTTCTGGCTGTGGTGCAGGGCGTAATACCAACCGCGCTGCTGCATCAGCTCGCCGTGGCCGCCCCGCTCCATGATCGCCCCCTGATCCATCAGCACGATCAGATCTGCCGGCCGCACCGTGGACAGACGGTGCGTGATGAAAAACACCGTGCGGCCGCGGAAGGCTTCAAACAAGTTCAGGCACACCTGCCGCTCAGTACGCGCATCGAGCGCACTGGTTGCTTCATCAAGGATCAAAAGCCGCGGGTTCTGCAACACCGCGCGCGCCAAAGCCAGTCGCTGTCGCTGCCCACCCGAGAGGCCCGCACCCCGCTCGCCCACGCTGGAGCTGTAGCCCTTGGGCATCGCCATGATGAAATCGTGGGCGCAAGCAATCCGCGCGGCCCGGATCAACTCCTCGGTGCTGGCATCAGGTTTCACCAGCAACAGATTGTCGCGGATCGTGCCATCGAACAGCAGGCTGTCTTGAGGCACCACGCCGATCTGGCGGCGCAGGGAATAGAGCTCCACTTTGCTGATATCGATGCCATCAATCAGAACCTGGCCTTCTTCCGCTTTGTAGAAGCGCGGCAGCAACTTGAGAAGGGTACTCTTGCCGCTGCCCGAGCCACCCACCAGCCCCACAAACGTACCCGCCGGCACCTCGAGATCAATGCCATGCAGCACCCGAGGGGCATCGGGATCAAAGCGGAAACTCACCCCTTGGAACGCCACCGTGCCCTGCAGAGGCGGCATCGGAATATTGGTGGCTTCCTCCTCGCTCTGCTCGGTCTGGCGGTCGACAATGTCGCCCACCATCTTGATCTGCTCGGTGCTCATCTTGAACTGCTGCCAGGTTTGCACCAACTGCACCATCGGCCGCGTGACATAACCGCTGATGATCCGGAAGGCGAAGAAGGCGCCCAGGGTGAGCTGGCCCTTCATCACGAACCAGATCCCGAACCCCACCACCAAAATGCCGTTGAGCTCGTTGATGAACGTGGCCAGCGACGACACCGTTTCATTGGTGATGCGCAGCTTGAAGTCTTCGCCGATGAAGCGGGAATAGCGGTTCTGGAATTCCCAGCGGGTTTTCAGCTCGGCGTTCTGGGATTTGATCGTTTGGATCCCACCGATTGCCTCCGTGAGGAAAGCGTAGGTTTTCACCGCTTCATTGATCGAGCGCTCGATCATGCTCTCCACGATCGGATTGCTGATCAACGCCAGGATGATGATCAGCGGCAGAGTCGAGAGAGTGACCAGCGTGAGCGGCGGATTCAGCGCAAGCAGCACCGCGATGTAGAGCAGTGAAAACAGAAAATCAACGATCGTGGTGAGGCTCTGCCCGATCAGAAACTCCCGCAACCGATCCAGTTGGTTGAAGTAGTAAGTCACCTGGCCCACGGGACGGCTATCGAAGAAGGTCTGGGGCAGGCGCACCAACCGATCCAAGATCGTGCCTTTGGTGGCCTGATCCACCCGGTTGGCCACATCGGTGAAGATCAGACTGCGCAACGTGCGCACCACAGCCGACACCAACGCCGCCAGAAAAAGCAGCGCCGAAATACTGAGCAGCGCCCCAAAGTTTTCAAAGCGCGCCACCTGATCCACCAACACCTGAATTCCCAGCGGCGTCGCCAACGCCAGCAGATTCACCACAAACGAGGCGGCAAACACCTCGATCAACTCGCGGCGATGCTCCTGCAGGTAGGGCGCAAACCAGCCCCAGCTGAAGCGACGGCTCTTGCTGATCGCCGTGCGCTCGAGCAGCAGCAGCTGTAGCTCCCCGACCTTGGCCAGATCCGCCAGAGGAATCCGCAGAGGACCCAGCTCCGGATCAAGGATGCGCGCCTGACCATCGGGGTCGACCCCATCGAGCACTCCCAGCTGGCCCTCCTGGCTGAGCACCGCCGGCGGTTGCACCCGCGCCAGGCGATCCAGAGGCAGCTCAGCCAGCACCACTCGCAGCCCCATGGAGCTGAGCAGCTGGCCCACGTTCACCAGGTTGAGCCGCTCCTGTTGCTGGAGGGTGGCGTCGATCTGGTTGAGCAGGGCCTCACGATCAAACGGCACCTGCAGCTGCTCGGCGATGCCCTCACAGATCGCCAGCGGCACCAACCTGGAGCCCACCGCCTCCGGCACCCGCAACGGGTTGGCGGCGGCCACGGCGCTGGGGGCGGCCATGGAGGGGGCCAGGGCGTAGAAGCCGTCTTGCGATTCCGGTGCGGGCTCCTGTTCGGCAGGCTCGGCGGCAACCGGCGCATCCGCTTCAACCAGAGCCGGAGGCCTGGGCAAGCCGATCAGCCGCGCCTCAGCGTTCCAGGGGCTGGGCCGCCACACCAGGCTGGCGTCGTCCTTGGGCATCCCCAAGCGGGCACGCCGCCGCAACTCCGGCCAGTCGCCAAGCCAAGCGCGCCAGGCCATGTTGGATCGCACCTGCTCCGCCAGCACCAAATGGAGCTCGATCGCGCTCAGCTGCGCTGTGAACCACTCCCGCAGCCCCCGCTGCTCCTCCAGGAGCTGGAGCAAGAGTGGCGCCGGCAGCCAGATCAACTCCGCCTCAGCGGACGCCACCTGCACCTGCTCACCGCTCAAGCCCGACAGCACCCCAAACCAACCCGCCAGCCCTCCCGGGCCGATGCGATCCACGGTGCGAAGCCCCGCCTGCAGCGGATCCACCGCCAGCGAGCGCAGTTGGCCGCGCAGCACCACAGCCACCCCTTGGCCCGTTTGCTCATGGGCCTGCAGCACCTGGCCGATACGGCAGCGGCGCAACGGCAGCTGCGGTTGCAGGGTTCGGAGCTGCTCCGCTGAGAGCTGATCAAACGGGGCGATGGCTGCCAGGTTGAGCGTGCTCACGCGGCCGCCTCCATTCCTCGAGGCAAGGGCAGCGGGGCCAGAGGCTCCCCAGCCAAGATCTGCCGGGTGCGCTCCTCCATCCAGCCGTCCATCAGCTCCTGCAACAGCCGCTGACGAAGCCCGTCATCAAGCGCAGACAGGGAGGCCGTTTCCAGCCGCAGCACCACCCAGAGGCCATTCACCTCAAAGGGAGGCCAGAGCTGACCGGGCGACCCAGTGCGCAATCGGCTGGCTAGTTCGGGATGTTGATCCCCCAGCGGCTCAGGGCCAATCTGACCCCGGCTCTGGGCTTCGCGCCCGAGGCTGTGAACAGCGGCCAGCTCAGCGAACTCAGCCTCACCCTCACGGATCTGCTGATAGAGCTCCTCAGCCAACCCCGAGTAGTGCACCTGGATCACGCTGTACACGACCCGATCCAGTTCAGCCTTGCGCTCGAGGTAGCGCAGCTCCACTGCATCACCGAAGCACAACTCCCGGAATCGATGCAGCCGCGCTTGCCTGAGCAGCAAGCGTTGGCGTTGCTCCAGCTCGGCCGTTTCGCGGGCATCGCCAGGGTCCTGGCCATCGTGCTCATCGCGCCAGCGCTGAGCTTGCTGCTGGCGGAGCTCCTCGGATTCCGTGGCGCTGAGCTGCACGGCCCGCTCCGCCTCATCAAGCACCAAAGCCTGGGCTAGCGCCAGATTGAGCCCCTGGCTCTCCAGGAGATGCTGCAGCTGCTCAAGAGGGAGGCGAGGCTGTCCTAAGGGCAGCTCAACCCAAGGCTCCGGAATCGGTGGCGCCTCCACGGGTACTGATGCCAGAGCGACCGCGTGTTGATGCTGCAGCTGCAAGGCCTGAAGCGGTTGCAGCGCCCAGGGCGCCCGCTCACTCAGCTCGGGAGGCATCGGAAACGCCAACAGCCGTCGCTCACGCTGGGGTTCCAGGGCGGAGCCAGCGCTGGCGGGATGCCGAAGCAACACCGACTGCACATCGGGCAGTACAGCCGCAGCGCCTTCATCCGCCAGCAAGGTGGTGACAGCGCCGTGATGCAGCAGGCAGGCCGCCAGGGTGTCGTCGTTCAGGTCAGCCATCAGCGCTTGGCTGAGCGCATAGCCGCAGGAGAGCACCACCTGCTCCGCCAGCGGCCGATCGGGGTCGAGAAAGGTACGCGCCGCCTCTGCAAAGCAATGGTCGGCATCCACATGCAGCGGCAACACCTCCCACAGCGCCAGCCGCGCCTCCGGCAACTGCATCAACGCCTGGGGCAGGTGGGGGGACAGCCAGTCGTCGTCATCGATCGGGATCACCCATGCCGCCTGGCGCAGCTGCGCCATCAGCTCCGGCGTGAGCGCCACATCGCCATCCATAGCCACCGGATTGCGCAACAGGCGCGCGCCGCCGGCCTGCCAACTCGCTGCAGCGATCGCCTCCAGATCGCGGCGATACAACTGAAAGGGGACGCGCGGATTGCTCTGCTGCCAGCGCTCCAGCAATCCCTCAATCGGATGGGCTTGGGCGAAGTGACTCGCGTCGCTATGCCATTGGGCCGAGCGCCAATCCACGGATCGCCGGCATAACACCACCACTCCGGATCGTTGTTGGTCGGTCTCCGCTGGTGGCAACGCCCCTGGGGCTCCTCTGAAGTGCGACCCTATGGTGCCTGAAGAAGCAAGCAACCCAGGCGTGCAGAAGAGCGAACACAACCGAGCTGGCGAACTGAAAGAGCTGGGCTGGAGCGCTGAGGACGTGCGCCGCTACGAGGAGCTGTGGGAATACCGCCAGCGCTGGGGTGCGATCAACCTCGAGCGCGAAGACCGCCAGTTCCTGCGCAAGGCCGAAGCCGCCCTGCCCAAGATCGTGGCCAAGGGTTCTGAGAAGAAGCGCACGCAGGACAAATCCCATTACCGCTGGCTCGCCTTCTATCTCGAGGCCATGCAGAGCGCGCCGCTGAACGAGGGCGAAGTGGGCGCCTGGCCGATCGTGCTGCAGGAGGAACTGCGCACCATCGATTACTACGAGCCGGTGCTCGGCCTGCCCGACACGCTCAAGGCCAAGGAGCTGCTGCCGATCCGCGAGCAGCTGGTGGCCCAGGCGGCATCCAGCGGCCGCAGCGCCAGCTTCGATTTCGTGGCACCCCTGGAGGAGCTGAAGCAGCGCGAAAAAACCAGCTGGAAACCCCTGCGCGGCGACGGCAACACCGACACCACCTACCCGGTGCTCGACGCCGATGCCGCTGAAGCCTTCCGCCAGCAGGCCCGGGCCACGATCACCAGCGCGATCCGCGAGCTGTTCCCCTCCCTCAAGGACACCGAAAAGCCCGAGCCCCCGGCCGACTGGATGCCCTGAAGCCAGGGAATCAACCTCAGCGCAGCAACCGCAGCCAGGCCCACCAGATCAGCACCACCGGCACGATCGCCAGGGCCATCACCTGCAGGCTTTGCAACTGCTCGGGGTTCATAGCGCTGAGCGGGCCTGGGTGTTGATCAAGAGCCAGACCCGGAGTCGTTCTGGCGAACCCGCTTCACGGCCAGGCCGGCTTCCGTGGCGGTGACGCCTGCCAGCACCAGCAGGCCGATCAACCCCACCAGCTGGTTCTGAGCTTCAGCGGCAGGGTCGGCGTTCTGAGCCAACAGCGCACCGGCCACGAACCAGGACGTGGCCAGGGCTGAGGTGATCCAGTAGGCCCGCCAGCGGCGTTGATAGAGATAGCCAGCCCCCAGCCCCGGCACCACATTCAGCACCACCGCCACCCAACCGGCCGAAGCGGCAAGGATCTGCTCACGGGTGGGCACCATGACGACTTCATCAGTTCCGCCACTCTGGCCAGCCAGGGCACCGGGTTGCGAGCGGCGGCCTGGGCTGATCGCCTCAGGCCACCAGATGACGGCTGCTGACCAGTTCACCGGTGCAGGCCACAGGCAGCAGGCTGGAGCGCCCGGCTGAATACCAGGCCGCCACCAGAGCCGCGCTGGAGGGTGGGTTGATCTGCCCTGCCAGGACCCAGAGCTCATCGTGGAGCACCTGGGTCTGATCCGGCGTGCCCACGTACCAGGGGGCTTCCGGATCCACCGACAGCTCCTCATGGAGCAGCAGCAATCCCTCCAGAACGCGGGCGGCGAGCTCGGGTGTCATCCACGAGAGAAGAACAACCATTCACGCACGGCGGAAGGCAGATGTGCTGCACGCCAAGGGCTGCCTGTTGAACGTTCTTAGGACTGAATCACCAGGGAGCCAGCCATGACCCACACCACAGCACCGAACAGCCAGCACGAGGTGTTGAGCACCCAGGAGATCGCACTGCACATGATTGCCAGCGCGGCGCGGGTGTTGCTGATGATCGGCACCGCCGTGCTGGTGGGCGAGGTGGCGGCTGGCCCCGCCCGGCGCCTGATCTCCGCCCGCAGACACAACCACAACCAGGTGCCAGCACCGGCAGCTGACGAGGCGAACTGAACCGCCCGGCCCGATCGCTGCAGACACTCTGAACGCGGATTAAGTTCCGCGTAGAGCGGCACGCAACTCCCTGTGGACGCACCGGCACCACCCTTCCAGGTTCAGGATCTGAGCCTGTGGGAACCCGCCGCCAATCGGCGTAATCCGATCGAGGTGCTCAAAGAGCAGGAGGCGGATCGCCTGCCCTGGCTCGTGCCAGTGCGCCACAGCCGGATGGCTCAGAACGCGTTTGCGTTCTATCGGGGCACCCCGGCGGTGATGGCCCATGACCTCGGGAATGCCCCCAGCAGTGGGCTGGAGGTGCAGCTCTGCGGTGACTGCCACCTGGCGAACTTCGGCTTCTATGCCTCGCCGGAGTGGAGCCTGGTGTTTGATCTCAATGATTTCGATGAAACCATCCGCGGGCCGTTGGAGTGGGATCTCAAACGGTTGGCGGCCAGTGCTGTTCTGGCTGGGCGAAGCCTCGACCTGAACAGCGACCAGCAGGGGCGTGTGGCCCGCCGGACTGTGCGGGCGTACCGCAAGGCGATGCAGTCGCTCGCGACACAATCCCTGCATCAGGTTTGGTCGCAGCGGTTCGATGTTGATGCCTACATCGATGAGCTGGAACATGCGCCACTACGCGAGCACGTGCGCAAGGTGAGCGCCAAGGCCAGAGCGCACACCAGCAGTGAAGCCGCCGGCAAGCTCTGTGAACGGGGACCGAATGGCGAGCTGCAGCTGCGCCATGACCCACCCCTGATCTGGCGCCATGCGCTCCTCGATCCCAGCTGGACTGCCGAGATGAACTGGCAGGATCTGGCCAACAGATTGCTGGAGCTCTACCTGTGCTCCGTCCCGGCTGAAGTGCGTCACAGGCTGCAGCAATACCGGTTCGTGGATGCAGCCATGAAGGCCGTTGGTGTTGGGTCGGTTGGAACCCGCTGTGCGATCGGGCTGTTTGTCGGGCCCCACCCTGACGACGTGCTGATCATCCAGAGCAAGCAAGCCGAAGCCTCGGTGCTGGAGCCCTATGCCACCACACCACCGCCTGAACACCACGGCCAACGGGTGATCGAAGGTCAACGGCTGATGCAGACCGTGAGCGACCCCTTTCTCGGCTGGACCAGCGGCCTCCAGAAAGGACGCCGGTATTACTGGCGCTTGCTGCGCAACTGGAAAGGATCCGTTGATCTCACCAATCTGGACGCCAAAGGATTGGAGCTCTACGGCGAACTCTGCGCCAAAGCCCTTGCCAAAGCCCACGCCCGATCCGGCGATCGCCTGGCGATTGCCTCCTGGCTGGAAGCGGGCAAGGTGTTTGACCAGGCGTTGGAGGCCTTTGGTGTGCACTACGCCGATCAAGCCGAAAGCGACTACCGCCTGTTCATGCAGGCGATCAAGCAAGGTGAACTCGAAGCCAGCATGATCTTTTAGCGCAGGTCCTCGCGGCACCTAAAGAGCCTGGGCCAAGGCAGCGGGCAGCGCCGTATCCACACTCAACACCCGTGCGCCGAGATGCACCCGTTGGGCGATCACCCGTTCCGCCAGCTCCAGCTCAAACGGAACGAAGCCGCCTTCCGGGCCGATCATCACCACAGCGGGATCGGGCGGCGCATCCGCCAGCGCCAGCGGGGCCTCCATCTGGGCGATCCAACAGCGGCGGCCCGCGCAAAGATCCACCAGCCGATCCTCCACAAACGGGCGAAAGCGCTTGTGCAGATGCACCGCGGGCGCGATGGTGTCGCTGGAGCGCTCCATCCCAGCCAGCAGCGCCTCCTGTACCTTGGCCGGCCGCAGCAGTGGGCTCTGCCAATAGCTCTTCTCCACACGAGCCGTGTGGACCAGATGCAGATTGGCGACACCGAATTCGGCCACGGTGCGCAGGATGCGGCGCAGCATCTTCGGCCTGGGGAGGGCGAGCACCACATCAAAACGATGGCGCGGCGGCGGTGCCTGATCCAGGTGAACCTGCAGTTGCACCCCCTGGGCATCCATCACCAGCACAAGCCCCTCGCCGCGGAGACCACCGATCCGCCCGACCCGAACCGAATCGCCAACCTCAACCTTCAACAGCTGGCGTAGATGATCGGCACGGTGATCACGCAACACAACGAGATTGTGATCCAGCCAATCCTCGTCGCGCAGCAGAACCAGATTCATCCCGACAGCTGATCGAGGACTGAACAATCATCAGCCGCCGCAAGCACCTCCAGGCCCCGTAGCCTCACCGCACCGCAAGATCGAGAGCACACCCGTGCAGAGCTGGCAGCTGTGGGCCGCCGCCGCGGCGCTGTTCGCCGCCATCACCGCGCTGCTCACCAAGCTCGGTGTTCAGGGCATCGATGCCGGTCTGGCCACCCTGGTGCGCACCCTGGTGGTGGCTGCAGCCCTGGCCCTTGTGCTCGCTGGCAGCGGCCAGCTGGCCTGGTCCACCCTGCTGCAACAACCGCGGCCTGCGTTAGCAGCACTGGCCCTCTCTGGGCTGGCCACCGGGCTGTCGTGGTTCTGCTACAACCGCGCCCTACAGCTGGGGCCCGTAGCGGCAGTGGCGGCCCTCGACAAGCTGAGCGTGGTGTTGGTGGCCCTCCTGGCCTGGCTGTGGCTTGGGGAGCCGCTGGGGCTGAAGGCCTGGATCGGCGTGGCCGCCATGGCCATCGGCGCGACGCTGGTGGCGTGGGGTTGAACAGCCGAGGCTGCCCGTGACGGGATCGGCGATCCTTTCGCCTTCTTCACGAAGGTCTGAAAGGATTTGCTTTTGGGCGCCACCAGCGCCGCGTGCATGGCCTGGCGTTGGTGGATCGTGCTGCTCTGGGCTGGAGCGATCCTGCTGTTGTTCCACCAGCTCAGCGGCGTGCCCCTGCGGGACTGGGACGAAGCCCTGGTGGCGCGGGTGGCGGAAGAAATCAGCCTGCGGCCCTTCCCGGCCAATCTGCTGCCCACCCTCTGGGATCAGCCTTACCTCAATAAGCCCCCTCTACTGCATGCCCTGATCGGCCTGGCCATCGGCCTCTGGCGCAACACCGCTGGCAGCGAAGGGATCCGGCAGGTGCCGCCGGAGTGGCTGGTGCGCGCCATTCCCGCGCTGGGTTCCAGCTTGATCGTGCCCCTGGTGGCCTTGGTGCAATCGCGCCTGCGCCCGGGCGATCGCCTGGCTGCGATCTGCACGGCCGCCGTGGCACTCACCCTGCTGCCGCTGATGCGCCATGGCCGGCTGGCCATGCTCGATGGCAGCCTGATCAGCGCCATGGCGCTGCAATGGTGGGCACTGCTCCGCCTGCCTGCGGCTCCTTCACCCTCGCAACAACGCAACGGGGGCTTGATCGCTGGCGCCGCCGGCGCCGCGATCCTGCTGCTGAAGGCACCCGCGAGCCTGCCGTTGCTGGTGGGTGCCTGCCTGCTGCTG
>JBDKGF010000128.1:0-4214 GCA_039798305.1 Cyanobacteriota bacterium | reverse complement strand
GCAGGCGCAGGCTTGGTTCTCAACGATTGAGATGCCGCCACGACTGCGATCAGCGGCCGATCACACGTCACAACTGGGCGTCACATGAATCTCACGGCTGAGATGTGTCGAACAGCCAGGTTCTGGGCCGGTGGTGGGCTGCAGCGGTGCCGCGAGCTTCTTGCAGAGCGAGTCAGCGAGGCGGAAGCCTGCTCAGCACTGGTGCCTGCCACGCCTGAGGCGCTCCTGCGCCTGGTGGCGGCTTGGGTCTCTGGCTCCATAGCCAACACCAGGCGCAGGACCTGGCGTAGAGCAGCGCCACCTGAACCAGGCATCAGCCCAACCGGCCCGAATCCCTGGAAGCTGGTGACCTGGACCTCACTGGCCTGGATGGCTGTGCTCGTGGTCACGGTGGTGGGCTTCCTTGGCGCTCTGGAACGGCAGGACCGGAAGCTCGATCTGCTCCTGGAGCGGGCTTATCCAGCCCAGGATCGAGAGGCCCAATAACGAGCGAAATCCCAGTCTGTTAGCTGATTTATTCGCTCAGTGCATACATCGGAGTCCAGGGGTAAGCCAGCCGTTACACCCGCCGCAGATCCGTTGTAGAAATGAGGAAAGACCTGCGGGAGCGCTGCTCTCCGGACTCAGGCATGACCGTCGCCACTGGAGCCATCACCGCTCAACGGCTGGCGGTGTGTCCCTTACCGGTTCAGCCGTGGAAACCCATGAGGGCGGCATGAGCCGGTTGTTCGCACGGAATCGCTGCCAAAGCAGTGCAGCGCTGCTGAACTACACAGCGAAGGAGCAGCCCTGATGCCTGAAGCCGTTGCCGCGACCGACCAAAACCTCACCCGGGGCTGTGTGGTGCTGTGCCGCAGCCACCGTTGGCTAGTGGACGAGGTGGAGCCCGCCGAGCACCCGGAAGGCGACACGGTGGTGCGGATGGCGTGTCTGGACGACGACGCCAACGGCCAACAGCTGGAGGTGTTCTGGGAGCGGGAGGTGGATGCGCAGGTGTTAGGCGAAACCACCTGGGACACCGTGGGGCAGCGCGGCTTTGATCAGCCGCAGGTGTTTGGCAGCTACCTCAACACCCTGCGCTGGAACTGTGTGACCAGCACTGATCCAGGCCTGTTCCAGGCGCCCCTGCGGGCCGGGATCGATGTGAAGCCCTATCAGCTCGAGCCGTTGCGCAAGGCGCTGCGCATGCCGCGGGTCAGCCTGTTCATCGCCGATGACGTCGGCCTGGGCAAAACGATCGAAGCCGGGCTGATCATGCGCGAGCTCCTGCTGCGGCAGAAGGTGCACCGCGTGGTGGTGGTTGCGCCTCCTTCGGTGGTGCTGCAGTGGAAGGGGGAGATGGAAAGCCGCTTCGGCCTGGGCTTTGCGGTGATGGACCGCGCCTACATCTCCGAGATGCGCCGTCAGCGGGGCTGGGGCATCAACCCCTGGGCCACCCACACCCGCTTCATCCTCAGCCAGGCGCTGGTGCGCGATGAGGCCTATGCCGGCCCGCTGCGCGACTGGCTCGGGGATGACGGCAAGCAGGCCCTGCTGATCCTGGATGAAGCCCACAACGCCGCCCCGGCCAGCGGCTCGAAATTCGCGATTGATTCCAAGCTCACCCGCGCCATCCGCGATCTGGCGGGCCGCTTCGAGCACAAGCTGTTCCTCTCGGCCACACCGCACAACGGGCACAGCAACAGCTTCTCCGCCCTGCTCGAAATCCTCGATCCCACCCGCTTCTGCCGTGGTGTGGCGGTGCGTAAGCAAGACCTGGAGGACGTGATGGTGCGTCGGCTCAAGGAGGACCTGCGCCAGATCGGCGTCGAACTGCCCCAACGGTTGGTGACGCCGGAGGTGATTGATGGCCTCCCTGCAGGCACCCCTGAACTGAAGCTGGCAGAACTGCTCAGCCGTTACCGGGAGCTACGCAACCAACGCCTTGCCGCTGCCGGCAAACGCGAACGGGCCGCCGAGAACCTGGTGATCTCCAACCTGCAGAAACGGCTGCTCAGCTCGATTGCAGCGTTCGATCGGACGCTGCAGGTGCACATGAACACCCTGGAGAAACGTGCGGCCAAGGCCGGCAAGCAGCGCCAGGTTCGGCTGGACACCCTGGATCTGCTCCAGAACGCGATTGATGGCGACGACGAACGCGCTGAAGGCGATGAGGAGGAGCTGCTCCAGGAGGCCGATGCACAACATGAAGCAGCCCTGAGCTCTGCACTAGAGGCGAGCGATGAGGAATGGAAGCTGTTGCGCCAGATGCAACAGATCGCCCAGGAGGCTCGCTATCTGGCCGATAGTCGGGTTCATCGCCTGGAGGAGCTGATTCGCCAGCACCTCTGCCCTGAGCTGGGCCGCGAGGGCGCAGCCTGGAACGACGAACGCCTGTTGATCTTCACGGAGTACGCCGACACCAAGGACTGGCTGGAGCGCCGCGTGCGCGAGCTGATTGCCGGCAGTGATCAGGCCGAAGCTCGGATCGCCACGTTCCATGGCGGCATTCGCGATGAACGCCGCGAGGCGATCAAGCGCAGCTTCAACAGCCCACCTCAGGACGATCCGCTGCGGATCCTGATCGCCACCGATGCGGCCCGTGAAGGCGTGAACCTGCAGAACCACTGCAAGCGGCTGGTGCATTTCGATGTGCCCTGGAATCCAGGTCGGATGGAGCAACGCAACGGTCGGATCGATCGCACCCTGCAGCGTTCACCACAGGTGTATTGCCACTATTTCGTGTTGCCGCAACGCCCAGAAGACACCGTGCTCGACACGGTGGTGCGCAAAACCGATCAGATCCGTCAGGAGCTCGGCTGCTTGCCACCGGTGGTGATCCGCAAGCTCAATGACCTATTGGCCAAGGGCATCAATCCCATGGCCTTGGCGAACACGGTGGCGGAGATCGAAGGCATGGATCAGGAGGAGGCCTATCGCCGCACCCGTGCCCTGATCGATGAAGAACTGGAAGGGAGCCGAGAGCGCAAGGAGCACCTGGAGAAACAAGTGAGCACGCTGGAGGGTTATCTGAACCGCTCCCGCAAATGGCTGCACTTCACCACCAGCCACTTCCGTGATGCGCTGAACACCAGCCTCCAGCTCACCGGAGCGCGCCGCGGCGATCAGACGCTTGCGCTGCGGCCCCGCGATCCGGAGCAGGCGGCGCAGGATCCTGAGCGTGCCATCTGGCAGTTCCCCAGTGCCGAGGAGCTTCCGGGCGGTGAAGCCGCCTGGGGCGATGTGCTCGATGCGCTGCGGCCCCCGCGCCAGCCCGGCCAGAAGCTGTGGCAATGGCGTCAGGAGACGCAGCTCCAGCCCGTGGTGTTCCGCGATCCCCAGGAGGTGAATGCCGATCGGGTGCACCTGCACCTCGAACACCCGCTGGTGATGCGGCTGCTCAACCGCTTCCTCATGCGTGGTTTCCAGAGCGATGCGCTCAGCCGCGCCGCTGTGCTGGGCACCAGCGACGACACGGCCAAGCTGATCGTGTTGGCGCGGCTGTCGCTCTATGGCCACGGCGCCTCACGTCTGCACGATGAGGTGCTGGCGGTAGCGGCCTATTGGGATCCGGCGTATCCCAACCGCAGGCTGCGCAAACTCAGCGCTGAGAAAAGCAGCCGTGCCTTGGAAGAGCTGGAAACAGCGCTGCGGGAGCGGCTGGAAGCGGCAGAAGGCGCCACCACCAACCTCCAACAGCACCTGAGCAGCGATATGAACCAGCTGCGTGAAGCGCTCGATCAGGTGGTGGATCAGCGCCGCGAGGAGGCCGCAGCGAAGCTGAACAAACGGGCGGAGGAGGAGGCCGCACGCTTCGTGCGTGTGCTGGAGGAGCAGCGCAAACGCATCACCAGTACCCGCAGCCGCACCAACGAGAACCTCGATCAGCTCCTGCTCGATCTGGGTGAGGTGAAGGCCGAGCGCCGCCAGCTGGAAGACAACCGCAAATATTGGGAGCAGCGCCTGCAGACCATCGATCTGGACCTGGCCCAGGAACCGGATCGAATCCGCCGCACCTTTGAACTGCGCACCCACCGCGTGGAACCAGCGGGAGCGATCTACCTCTGGCCGCAGGAGGTGGCCTGATGCAAGGACTGAGCCCGATCCGGAAACGCCGCAAGGATGGCGCGATCCTCCGTCACCAGCGGGACGTCCAGCTGCTGTGCAGCGGCGACGAACTCACAGTCGTAGGCACTGCACTGGCTGGTGCTCACCAGCTCGAGCACAAGCTCCGT